>VBPQ01000194.1 GCA_005877185.1 Nitrososphaerota archaeon | reverse complement strand
CATGAATTTTCACCTCCGCCGACCGATGGAATTAGCTGTTGGAATTCATGACTGATCCTCATTTTGTCTTGCCTCCGCGGCCTCCATCCATACCATCTACTGGAATTCGGAGGGACTTATTCGTTGCCAAAGCCGTGGACATTACCACATCACCGCCTTGGGCCTCTTCCGAGGCTTATGGTTCCTGATTCACTGGGAGGCTGAATCAGCGGCTATCGCCGTTGACTGAACTCCTCCCTCCGCAGGCGTTTCTAGTGTCCGGGCAACTCCCGGCCACTCCGCGAGGTTCCTCGCGGCGTTGAGGTCGCGGTCGATGTCGAGGCCGCAACCCTCACAGTGGAAGGTGCGCTCCTCCAGGGGCATCGCGTCCTTCACGTGCCCGCACGTCGAGCACCTCTTCGTCGATGGGTACCACCTCTCCGCAGTGATTAGGGTGGACCTATGCCACAGGGTCTTGTACCGCAGCTGCCTCGAGATCTCGCCCCAGGCAGCGTCTGCGATGGCACGTGCGAGGTGGTGGTTCCCCATCATCTTCTTCACGTCCAGGTCCTCCACGACGATCACGGGCTTGGTGTTCGCCAGCGTCGTAGTGAATTTCTGGATGGCGTCTAGGCGCGTGTTCGCGACCCTCATGTGGAGCCTAGCCAGCGCCTCCCTCGCCTTTCTTCGGTTTGACGAGCCCTTCTTCTTGCGGCTGAGGTTGCGCTGAAGGTGTTTCAGCTTCCTCTCGTACCTGCGCAGCACCCTCGGGTTCTCGAGCACGGTGCCGTCACTGACAACCGCGAGGGAGTTTAGCCCACGGTCGACACCGACGACGGGACCGGGCGGGGTTATCGGTTCCCTGCTCTCCTCTACGACGACGTTTACAGCCACATACCATCGTCTGGCGCGCTCGGAGACTGTGACAGAGTTGATGTGTGCCCTCGAGGGTATGTAACCGCGCTCCTTGAGCCTAACCCAGCCTATCCGAGGAAAGTGAATCTCGCCGGGGCGAACGCTGATGACACCATAGAGAGTGAACGACCCCACTCCTCTCTTCCTGCTCTTGAAGTTGGGGAAGCCCGCCCTGTGCTCAAAGAAGTTACTGAACGCTGCGTCGAGGTCCCTCAACGCCTCCTGTGGGGCGCACTTCGATACCTCGTACATCCACGACAGTTTTGTCTTCTTGAGCGTAGTGAGCTCCCTGTGCAGGTCTACCGCAGTGGGCGTCTTCAGCCTCGGGTGCGGGAGCATGTTGAATAGGCGTACGTTGTTCTTCCACTCGAGACCCC
Source organism: Nitrososphaerota archaeon (assembly GCA_005877185.1). Lineage (GTDB taxonomy): Archaea > Thermoproteota > Nitrososphaeria > Nitrososphaerales > Gagatemarchaeaceae > TA-13. Next base: position 3,796 of record VBPQ01000194.1, on the reverse strand, counting down.
AATTGTAGGCGAACCTGGCGGCGCCCGCGTGCCTGTACAGAGCCGCGAGCTGCGCGTCGTCCGGGGCGAGTTCTGTCTTGTAGGCGCGAAATATCTTCATAACTGGAGCACCTCCTGCCTTCCGTCCTGGCGCGCTTCGATGGTTCGGATGGTAGTGCCGCGCCACCTCCTCCTCTAAACCGGACGAAATGCAGAAAGGAACAACTGTTTCCAGATGCTTCACGATTTCCCCTGACTGGAAGGCACGGGCGAAAAATATGGCCTGTGCAGTCTTTCTTGCAGACCCTCCGGTCACAGCAGCGCTACAGCCCCCTCGTGGGCTGAAGTGTGGTTTTCTCAGCTGTGGCCCGAGCCTGTCAAGGTCGGGGGTGAAGCCTCCGTTCTGGCCGTCCTTGCTGCGGTCGATTCGGAGAAGTTGTTTTACATCCGTCTGGGTGGATAGAAGGCATCGGTATGCCCAGAGGATGACCAAGTCATTCCTTCCTTCGTCGGTGTTACCGTTTGTTACCGATTGTTACCGATTCTTGCAGGCTCATCGATGGTAGGGGCTGTTCGTTAACAGTTGTGTGGGGGAAAATTCGTTCCTGTTACCGTTTGTTACCGATTGTTACCGATTTCGAAGTTCCCTTGGAGAAGCCGCTGCGCAGACAGAACCTGTGACACGCCTACTCGGCGTGCATCAGGACCGATTCTGGTTGGCGTACCATCCGCGCCAATGCGGTCTTGACTGGCGGTGAGACGCCAGCGCACTTGCGATTCTTTTTCTTTTCTTCTGGAGGACTTGATGGAGATAGAGTGGTCGGTGTGTAGTATTTATGAATGACGCCTAAAAGTTAGAAAATCCCAAGTCGAAAAGACTAGGGGCACAGTGATGTTCACGGTACTTGTCGCCATAACGCGAGACAGTTTTTCCCGCTCGTCCATGCTTATTCTCAGTGCAGATGGGTATCGAGAGCCTTTCCTAGCTTCTGCCTGCGAAGTGATGCTTGCTGGCCCACTCGATCAGGTCGTGCAGCTCGTTTTCGACGCTGAACTGGTAGGCCTGCGCGTTCCCAATCTTCCCCTTGGGCGCGACGAGGCCTTTTCCAGACAGTCTCAGGAGGACCTTCTGGACGGTCTTGAAGCTCAGGCCCGTCGACTCCACGAGCATCGAGACTGTCTGCTTCATGTTGCCCACCAGGAAAGCGTCATAGAGCGCGACGATGGTTTTTATGGCCTCGCTTCTGCTTGCGAACCGGCCCTCGGAAATCCAGCTGTCGATCTCCTTCACGAGCTCTCCCGGAATCCTGACCTGCACCTGTGTGGTGGCCATGACGCGTAAACAATCATGTTTACACTGGACATAAGTCTTGTGGCTAGACTGGCGCGGGCGGAGTTCTCGGCTCTTCCTCTACAACCAGCGAAAGCATGACCGAGATGTCTTACGCAACCTCGCCTTCAACCGCTGAGCTCCTTGAGTTTCTCTGCCATCTTCTCTGGTGAGGACTCCTCCCAGAGGAGAATCCGCTCCATCTTCCTCTTCGTCCTCGCCTTCTGGAGCATGTTATACACCGTTCGATGGGGGCTGCCTGAGGCGAGCATCTTCACCGCCTCCATCGCGAGCCTCATCTCCGTCGGTTCTCCGATCATCGCCACGCTCCTCCCGTAGACGGAGAGGTAGCAACCGGTGAGCTCCTCTATGACCCTCCGCGACTTGCCGTTCACCCCTATGATCCTCCCCCTGATCCTTTCGAGGGCGTTCACGCTCTTGCCGGCGAAGTCCCTGAGGTCGATCACCTCGAAGGCGACCTCTTCACCGAGCAGTCGGTGCGCCCTCTGGGGGGAGAAACCCCTCCCTATCGCCTCGACGACCCTCACCGCCTTCATGGGGTCGCCCTTCTCGATCGATTCGCACTTCACGACCACCGACCCGCTCTTGCTGTCGATGGAGAGAACGACGCCGAGTTCCTCCTCGAAGCTCTTCCTCGTGGAGCCGCCCTTCCCGATGACCACCCCGACGCGATCGAGGGGTACCCTGACACTCTGTTCGAAACTCATTTCGTTATCTCTCCAAGCCAGTCCTCCGCTTCTTTCTCAAAGATTCCGCGCTTCTTAAAGAATCTAACCATGTTGCTGACGTCCCTCCGCAGGAAGGTTGCGGCCTCGGGGTGAGATTTGGTTACGGCCGACCCCATGTCGAAGACGACCCTCTCGTCGCCCCACTTGAAGATGTTGTACTCGGAGAGGTCGGCGTGAACCAGCTCGGCTGACTTGTACAGCTTCGAAATCGAGCTGAAGACCCACTTGTAATCGGAGAGGTCGACCTCGGCCTCCGCCATCGTGGGGGCGGGTGCTGGCGGCTCGCCTATGTACTCCATCACGATAACGTTCCTCAAGAAGGAATACGGCCTGGGGACCCTCACCCCCGATGAGTGTGCGAGCTGCAGGTTCTTGAACTCCTTCCTGACCCATAGCTTGATTATCTCGGTGGAGGATCCCGGGATCTTCCCGAACCTCCTGTCCCCCGCGATGTAGACGAGCCGCTTCTTGAAATCGGCCGAGGCCACCATGTATATCTTCACCGCTCGCGGAACCCCTTTCCCCGCTACGCCGTAGTAGACGCGGGCCTCCTTCCCCGCGCTCACCACGCCGTTTAGCTCTGAGAGCTCTCCCTTCGACATCAACTCCTTGATGGCGAGAAGGGTCGCCTGGTCGAAGACCTCTTCCATCACCTTCCTGTCGTCCGAGTCCTTGCGGAGGTACCTGTTGTCTCGCTCGGACTTCAGGAGCCTCTCTCTAAGGCTCGAGCTTTCTTCGTCGCTCAATGACTGGACGCTGCAGGTGGAGAAGAAAAAGGCTTCTAGTGTACCGCTAGGCAAAAAGCTGGCATTAGCAGGAACCCAGCGAAGAAATACCCTCGATTATCATGGAGGATTATATCTATGGTTCCAGACACCACATTAGGAAGCAGACCCAATTTGAGCGAGGATATCAAATACCCGTCCATCAAACAGGTGGAACGGCTGTACAATAAGATCATCCGCGTGACCCGGCGGCGAACACGGTTACCTTAGCAAGTCGAATCTCGAGTATCTGCTGGATACAGTCAAAGATATCGGCGAGAGGCTTGATAGAGAACGGGCGATTGTCAAGAAGGCCGCCTTCTTGCTGTACAACATAGTCGTTCTACATCCATTTGTCAACGGCAACAAGAGGACCGCGTACGAGCTCGTGCGGCTGTTTCTGCGATTAAACGGAATTGAAATCAAGTCGAACCCCGATGACACATACCGGTTTCTCCTCGACATAGCCCTGAGAAGTGTTTCTGCCAGTGATGTTGACAAGTGGATAGGAATGAATTTAACCAAGCTCAGAAATGAGTGAGAGCCAATGGCTCAGAAGTCGAAAGTCGCAAAGGAGTTCAAAGACCGAGATTTTGACGATGTAACGACCGTGGTTCTTGCAGAAGACAAGACACTACTCGAAAGACTGGCTAAGGTCTGAAGCGTAGCGCGGTGGCAGGGCTTCGAACACGTTTTCGCTGCCGGTTCAAAGATCACCTAATTGAAACGCTTTCCAAGCACTGCGCTGGGTATGTTACCCTGGAAGCCCGAGCTGAGAGCCAGGGAATGTGATTGAGATGGTGGCAGGAGCAGTGCTGAAAGAGATAATGACCTGTTGCCTCGCTCGAAGTTCAGGAACCTGCCTCGAAGGCTCGAGCTTTCTTCATCGCTCAATGACCGGGCGGGGGAGGCGCAAAAGAAAAAGGATTCTGCTACTGCCAGCAAGGCTGAGCAGCCGGATACGCCATCGCCTC
>VBPQ01000054.1 GCA_005877185.1 Nitrososphaerota archaeon | reverse complement strand
GCTCATCCTCCCCGTGATGAGCATCTCTAGGGCATCGGAGCCGAGCCCCTCTCCGCACTCGCAGACGAGCAGTACCTCTCCCGCCTCCTTCACACAACCGATACTGCTCCAGACGAGTCGGAGCGCATCCGAGAACGTGTCATCGTACCCCTCTCCGCCGACCCCGATGATCGCGGCTCGCGCCCGCGGGGGGGAGAGCGTGACGAAGCTGTTCTTCACCGCGTCGAAGGAGGCATCCCTGAGCAGTCTGTGAGGTCTGCTGCCGCGTGGGATTACAGTGACGAACGTCGAGTTCCTGAACCTCTCTGCGACTCCCTTCAGGGCCTCGGCGGAGGACGTCTGTGAGAAGGGAGCCGGCTCGTCGGAGGTTCGTGACTCGTAAGCCAGCCTTCTCGAGTTTGTAACGAAGGCGAAGGGGAGGGCCACCTTCGAGTCGAGTATTCCTAGGAGCGGGTCTGGCTCCCCCGTTGAGAGAACGAGTCTCGACGTATCCTCCTCAAGCTGAGTGGGGACTTTGAGGTCGATTCTTTCGTTTGGAAGGCTCACCTTCTCGCCACCTCCCCGCACCTGCCCCCTGAGTTCAGGAAGTCGGGACTCCACCCTACGAGGGTCGGCCGCGATTATTCTCTTACCTCCTTCCACTGCTCCTTCACCGAGTAGCCGCTTCACCACCTCGAGGGTGGAAGGTTTACAGTCGCAGATGACGAGGTCGCTGAACTCCGCAAGGCTTCCCCTGAGCCTTTCGACCTCCTCCTCGGCGAGACTATCCTGAACGGGTTCGATCAACTCCCCGAGGTTCTCCGCCCCGAGAGTGACGAGGCTTTCCGTATCGCCGTACGGAATCCAGATCTCGGGCAAGCACCAAATCAAAGCTTCCTTTATTATATAACTGAAATGAGGTAGAACTCGTCTTGTCGTGGAAGAAGCGTAAGAGCCTAGTCGAGTCGGTTGCTGCCGCCCTCGTCAAGGCCGGCGCCCTTCAGTTCGGAACTTACACCCTCCCAAACGGGAGGGAATCTTCCTACCTGATCAGCCTAGAAGAGCTGCCGAGCTTCCCGGGAGCCTACCGCGTGGTCTTCGATGCCTTCCTCGAGCTCGTGAAGATGGGAGTTGGCCTAAAGAACTTCGACGCACTCGCCGGTATTCCAGTCGGAGGGCTGATGTGGTCTTCCCCGATCGCCCTCACGCTAAGGGTACCTATGGTCTCGGTGAGGAAGGAGGAGAAGGGAAGACCCAGGAGAGTGGAGGGGGCCGTAAAACCGGGGTGGAGAGTCTTGGTCATCGACGACCTGATCGCCTCGGGCGAGACGATGTCGTCGTCCTGCGGCGCCGTGAGGCAGGAAGGCGCGGAGGTGCGCGACGCCGCTGTCCTGATCGACAGACTGGAGGGTGGGCGAGAGAGACTCGCTAGGGATCAGGTGAGCCTACACCCTCTGACCGACATACTGGAGCTCGGCGACGCCCTCTTCGCGGAAAACACAATCGCGAAGGAAGACCTCAACGCTATCGTAAAGCAGGTCGGTGGGCGCGCTAGTAGACCATGAGCCCCTTTTCTTCTAGGGTGACGTGAAGGTTGTTCACAGCCCTGTAGACCTCGCTCTCCTTCTTCGCGCCGGTACACACGAGTTTCCCGGAGGCGAAGAGGAGGATTACGGTCTTCGGGTCAGCCATCCGGTGGATGAGTCCCGGGAACTGCTCGGGCTCGTACATCGACTTCGAGAGCTGCCGGGCCGCCTCTTCGAGATGAACCTTCCCGCCGAGGCTCGCTGAAGCCACGATGTTCTGGATCTCGACTTCTGCTTCGTTCTTGATTGGAATGTTTCCTTTCTTCAGCCGCCTCACGACCTCCTCCACGGCCTTTCTAGCCTGCTCCTCCGACTTGGCTCCCGTGCATACCATCTTCCCGGAACTGAAGATCAGGGTGGCCGTCTTCGGATTCTTGAGCCTGAAGACGAGCCCCGGGAACTGGTCGGGATGATACTCGACGTCGACGAAGTTTTTCGTTATCAGGTTGAGGTCGACCGTCTGGTTTATCGATGCTGAAGCCACGACGTTCTCGATGCTGACGATAGCCTTCGTCTGAGGCATGTGAGCGAGCAAAAATTTAATCGGTATTTAAAGGGTATTTAAGCTGGGGCCTCTCGCGGCTCTGTAGAAACCCTCTGACCAAAGAATAGGCCAGGTTCGCTATCCTCGCCGCGTTGTAGGCTATCACCCTGAACCTAATCTCGTTGTTCTGCCCTCTCGTCTTCACCGACCTTAGAGCCCCTCTCGCCCCTAGTCGAAGGGCTCCTTCTTCCCTCCCGCAGTCATCTCCGAGATGATTACGAAGAGTATGATCAAGGCCGCCAAGACGTAATTCGTAGGATAGGGGAGCAGGTCTGCCAGCCTCTCAAGGTAGGGGATGACGAAGACGACCTTCCCGACGAGGCACTGCTGGTGGACGTACGGGCCCCCGCTCGGTTCGTCAGCAACCGGGTTCGTCAGCCTGTTGTCGCCCTGCGTGATCAGCCCGCCGTCTGACGCCACTCCGACGACCCTGTGTATTATCGTGAAGTCTTCGCAGCCCCCGAGTATTGGGTCGTTGAAGACGATAATGTCGCCTTTTTTTACGTCGCTGATGTTGCCGAACTGGAGGACAACCATGTCACCCGCCTCGAGCGTCGGTCTCATGCTGACGCCGTCGACCCGGCGCGTGAAGACGAAAAGAAGGACGGCGAACATAACGAGGAAGAGGACGAGAGTCCCCACATATGCGGCACTTCGTACCTTACCCTCGAGTTTCATCCCTGCAAAATGGCCAAGGGTGAGGGCTGTTAAGCCTTACCAAGCCAGTCCCGTCCGTAAGTCTTAAGTTTGCTTCCCTTCGCCGGCGAGGTAGATTGAAGCTCCGCTTCCTCGCGAAAGTCCTGACTTTTAATGTAGTCGTGATACTGCTCATATACCTGGTCAACCAGGACGTGGCGGCGCGCAACGCGTACGCAAGCGTCTTGAGCTTCGCACCGTCCACATCCAATTCAATCCTGACTCACACACTGACTCTTACCGGGAGGGGGACGGTCCTAAGGAGCCCCCCGACCCTTGATTGGTTCCAGCTGCTACTCTTGATAGCTGTCGCGGCTGATGCCTACACGTTGTGGGGATACTTCAAGCGCTAACCTGTCCCGGAGCGACCTGGCTACCGCTGCCGAGACCCCGCAGCCTCGGTCAAGGCTTTCTCGAACGTCTCTTCTCTCCGCGCAGCGAGAATGAAGTAGTAGCTCGCCACCCCCGAAGCGAAGACCAAGGCCACCGCGACGACGAAGTACGTTCGGAGGCCGTAAAACGGAGACCACACGGAAGCCACTGTGAGCAGGAACTCGGTGCGGTTGTAAGAGACGATATAGACTCCGTAAGCCTGACTCTGGGTCGACTCGACCTCTGTCGAGAAACTGGTCCCAGAAGGCCTCTCCAGAAGGAGGGGCGGACCCTGAGGCGCTATGCTTCCCTCCCCGGTGGCGAAGACAGTGATATCGAGGCTCGCCTTCGTGAAGTACAGGATCGTTATCGTGATGTTCTCCTGCGCATCGACGGGGGGAACATAGTAGCCGCTCAGAGTTTCATTCCCGCCCTTGTAGGGGACGGTGGGCCCCCAGAACGACTCACTCTGCGGGGCCTTGAAGAACGGCAGACCAATGATCGCAAGGAAGAAGAAAAGGCTCCACGCAAACGCGATCAACGAGACCTTTCTCCATGTCCTTTCTTTCACTCTTCTCCGCTCCCCCGACTGATGAACCAGTTTCCGCGGTTCAGTTCATCACCTAATTGGGATTGTTACCATGCTCGCTGTGGTAACAAAACATATGTATCACTGAACGGCCTTTTGTTTTGGATGGGGAGCCTACTCAACTACATTATCAGAAGAATTCTGTTCGCGATCCCCGTCTTCCTCGCCGTCTCGATAATCACCTTCCTGGTCACAAACGCCGCGGGGGACCCCGTGCAGATTGTGCGACTCGGGATAAGAAATCTGAACCCGGCCCAGCTCAAAGCTATCCAGGACTACTTCCACGTAAACGAGCCACTCTACACTCGCTACTTCCTCTGGCTCGCGGACCTCCTTCGTGGGAACCTCGGGCAGTCTCTGTACTCCGGAAGCGTCGCGGGGAAGGTGGTGCCCTGGATAGGTAGTACTCTAGAACTCCAGATCCCGGCTGTCTTGCTGGCTCTCGCCATAGGGATTCCGATCGGGATTTACTCGGCAAAACGCCAGTATTCGAAGTCCGACATCGCGGTGACTACGACAGCAATTTTCGGCATATCAATGCCAACCTTCTGGCTCGGCATAAATGCAATCCTGATATTCTCGCTCTACCTCCGTTGGCTGCCTTCGTTCGGTGCGATATCGCCCTACCCGCCGTGGTGGTGGGGCAACATATACACCGACCAGCTCGCTCACATAATCATGCCACTCAGCGTGCTAACCTTTGTGTCTTTGGCGGCGATTGTGAGGCTGATCAGGTCAAGCATGCTAGAGACCCTCCGGCAGGACTTCGTCCTGGCCGCCAGGGCCAGTGGCATCAGCGACTTCAAGGTGACTTACAAGCACGCACTCAAGAACGCGGTTACCCCTGTGGTTACCGTCGTCGGGCTCACCTTCGGGACCCTCCTGGGGGGGGCGCCGGCACTCGAGACGACGTTCGGTTGGCCCGGCCTCGGCTACGAGTTCGTTCTCTCTGCTACCATACTCGACCTGCCTGTGGTCCTTGGAATCACGATGATTATCTCAGCCATGGTTCTGGCGGCCAACATAGTTACCGACCTCGTCTACGCGCTGATGGACCCGAGAGTGAGACTATGAACTCCAAAGAGACGCAGTACACACGCAGGTCTGCTGGCCAGTGGGCGGTCGCGTGGAGGAGGTTCAAGAAAAACAAGGCTGGGCTGGCGGGACTCGCGATAGTCGCCTCCTTCGCCGTCCTTGCCATATACGGCCTTCTGCTCGACCCGGTCCCGGCGAGGAGCTTCGGCTGCCTGTACCAGGGATGCACCAATCTCCCGCCATTCGTGGATTCGGCGCATCCGTTGGGAACGGAGAATTCTGGCATCGACGTCTGGAACGAGATAATTCACGGTAGTGCTGGCGACCTCTACGTGGGGATCGGAGCGACATTAATCTCGGTAGTGATCGGTCTCTTGGTCGGGGCGGCAGCCGGGTATAGGAGCGGCGTTTCCGGGGCGGTGCTGCTAGGGCTCACTCAGATTTTCTTCGTCCTACCTGTCCTCGTGATCATCTTGCTCTTCGCGAAGATATTTCTTTTCCTGGTCGCACAGGGACTCGCCCTCTCTCTAATCGTGCTCACTCTGGGTATATTCGGGTGGCCTCTCTTCGCCTTTATCGCGAGAGGGGAGATACTCAGGATCAGGGAGCTGGAGTTCGTTCAGGCCGCGAAGTCGCTCGGTGCCAGCGGGTCCAGGACTCTCTTCCGGCATATCGTGCCCAACCTACTCTCCCCCATCATAGTTCTTTCGAGTCTCGCCGTCGCCGCGAACATCATAACCGAGGTGGTTATCAGCTTCCTGGGTTTCGGCGACCCTACGACCTCCACGTGGGGTCTGATAATTCAGGAGGGTTTCGACCACATCGATTCGTCCTGGTGGGTCGCGTTCTTCCCGGGAATCGCGGTCGTAATCTGCGTCCTTGGATTCAACCTGTTGGGCGACGGTCTCTCTGATGCGCTGAATCCAAGACTTAGGGAGTAACCGATGCCGGAGACGGTGCTCCAAGTCGATGACCTGAAGACCTACTTCTTCACCGAGGCCGGTGTCGTCAGGGCGGTGGACGGCGTCTCATTTTCGCTAACCAAGGGGAAACCGCTCGGATTGGTCGGGGAGTCTGGCTCGGGGAAGACAGTGACCGCCCTCTCGGTGTTAGGTGTCGTCCCTCGACCCGGAAAAATTGTCTCGGGGAAGATTCTCTTCGAGGGGGAGAACCTCCTTGAGAAGACCGAGAACGAGATGCGCGGATTCAGGGGGAAGAGGATTGGCTACGTCTCCCAGGACCCCAACTCCTCCCTCGACCCGCTCTTCACCGTGGGGAACCAGCTCTCCGAAGTGGTCACAACTCACGAGAAGATGAGCAAAGAGGCCGCTCGCGAGAAGGTTGTGGACCTGCTCAGGCTGGTCCGCATCGCTGAGCCAGAGACCAGGATGAGAGCCTACCCACACGAACTGAGCGGCGGGATGAGGCAGAGAATCGCGATTGCGAGAGCCTTGGCTTCCGAGCCCGACCTGCTCATCGCAGACGAACCCACAACCAACCTCGATGTCACGATTCAGGCCCAGGTCCTCGAACTGCTCAGGGCCCTTCAGAGGGAGCTGGATATGTCCCTAATTCTGATCACCCACGACATGGGGATCATCGCGGAGATGGCAGAGGAGGTTGTCGTCCTCTACGCGGGAAGGGTGGCTGAAGTCGCACGAACGGCGGAGATCTTCGCGGCCCCGAGGCACCCCTACACCGCGGCGCTTCTGCAGGCGGTTCCTCGGGTCGACCGGAAACGGCCTCTCGTCCCCATAGGAGGCAACATCCCGAACCTGATAACCCCGCCGTCAGGATGCAGGTTCCATCCGAGGTGCGCCTACATGATAGACAGGTGCGTGAGCGAAATCCCACCGCTAGAGGCAATCGGTGGAGGTAGGGAAGTGTCGTGTCACCGTTGGAAGGAGCTGGAATTGAGGGGGTCGTCCTGATGCCGGCCACCCTCCTCGAGGTCAAAGACCTGGTGAAGTACTTCCCCGTCTACGAGCGCGGGATCCTGATCAAGAAGAAGGTCGGGGACGTTCACGCGGTAGACGGAGTTAGCTTCGATGTCGCGAAGGGGGAAACTATGGGACTCGTGGGAGAAAGCGGCTGTGGAAAGACGACTGCGGGCAAAGCGATTCTTGACCTGATACCCAAAGATTCCGGTCAAGTTCTCTTCGAAGGAAAGGATGTCCATGAGACATTCGAACACGGTTCGAACGAAGACAGGAAGGCGATGAGGCGCGGTATGCAGATGGTCTTCCAGAACCCCTACGGGTCACTCGACCCTAGGATGACAGTATTCGACATCATCTCCGAGGCCTTCATCATCCACAGGCACGTGCCGAAGAGCGAATGGAAGGAACGCGTCTACACTCTCCTGAAACTCGTAGGACTCGAGGAGTACCACGCCGAGCGGTATCCGCACGAGTTTTCCGGAGGGCAGAGACAGAGAATTTCAATAGCGAGGGCGCTTGCGACCGAGCCGAAGTTCATCGTCGCCGACGAACCCGTCTCATCGCTGGACGTTTCGGTGAGGGCTCAGATTCTTACCCTCCTGCAGAGCCTACAGCAGCGAGAGACAATCTCCTTCCTCTACATTTCACACGACCTGAGCTCCGTCAGACAGATCAGCCAACGCGTTATCGTGATGTACCTTGGGAAGATCATGGAGTACGCGGATGTCGACCGAATCTTCGACCATCCTCTCAATCCGTACACCGTCGCCCTGCTTTCCGCTGTCCCAGTTCCGGACCTGGAGAGAAAGGTCAACAAGATCTTGCTCGCCGGGGATGTTCCGAGTCCGATAAATCCACCGCCCGGTTGCAGATTCAACCCAAGATGCCCGTACGCGACTGACATCTGCAAGCAGGCCGAGCCCCCTCTGCGGCAGCTCGAATCAGACCACCTCGTGGCGTGTCACCACGCGGAGAAGCTGATGTGAAACCGTGAACTAGAGCCGCGGTCGAGGAGGGTCGGAACTAGATTTCGCCTCCACAAAAATTAAACGAGTCGTGTGAAAAGAGAGCGATGTCTCTGCAGGTAAACAAAGTTAAATACGCCAGAGCGCCTGCAAGTGCGAAAACAGATGCGTTTTCCTTTCTTTTCAGATACTGCTAAGGGCGTAACGCTCGGACTTTTGACATTCATGCTTGTTTTCTCCTCAATCCCGATACCGGTAGCCGCGGCTGCGACTCAGCCTCTCTTCTCGATGACCCTCGAAGCGCCTACAAACAATCCGACGAGAAGGCAGATTGCGTCGATCATCCAGAACTCTTTCAGTTCGGCTGGCATCAGTACTAACCTCATCTTCGTAAGCTTCACACAACTTCTCGATTTCCTTCTGGGATGCTCCAACGGCTGCCCGGCGAAGACCTTCTCGCAGGGGGGTTGGGATGCGGGGTTCGTGGGGAACGGCGGAGGCACCGTCCTGCCGGACTTCGGCACGCAGAATGTAATGTTCTATAAGAATGAAGGTCCCAATGACATTCCGCCAACCGGCTCGAACTACTACTTCTGGAAGAACACAACCTTCAACCAGCTCGCTGACCAGTACGGTTCGACATTCGATAAGACACAGGCCCTCGTGATAGCTCAGAAAATGGTACAGATCGCGGCCCAGGAGAGGCCGGGGATTATCACCTTTTATCCGGTAAACGTCTATGCTTATAGCCCAAGCTTCAAACCATGGGGCACAGCCAATGCAGTAACGAGCACGACAGTGGGGCTCGACTGGGCGCACTGGAAGACACCCGCCGACGCCGCGATAAACGTCGGCTCGACAGGACCCCTTGACGCCGTCAATTCGCTGCCGACTGCAGCTCAGAACTCATTCTACGACAGACTCATCTATGGATCGATTCAGGCGGGCACGGGGACCGAGGAAGCCGATTCCAGGGGCGCTGGAGTTTACTTCAATGCGCTGGCTACGAGCATCACATCATCCTCTGACCACCTAACCTGGACCGAGACTGTGAAACCTCACAACTTCCAGGACGGGGTCGCGGTGACGGCAGACGATTATATCTTCACCGTTATGTCACAGCTGAGACTAGACGTCGGCTGGGTGGGACTGGGGACGATAAGTACGCAGCTCGGAATCGGTGACCAGTTTAACTTCCTCAACGGAACCTCGAGATACGTCGTTAACGGCACCTACTTCACGACCAAGCCATCCGGTTTCACGCAAACATCCCTCTGGACGGCCGTAGACAAGAACACGTTCACGTTCACGATGCCCGTGGCATACGTATTCGCCGACCCGCTCGTCACTCTGGTAAGCCCACTCCCCATGCACATCTACGAGAAGGTACCTGCCAAGACCTGGTCGAGTTCTTTCCTCAGCGGCTTCAACGCTCAGGGAGCACTCACCAACACGCCTACGACGGTCACTTGGAGCACTGCGACCTACGGCGGAAACGGTAGCTACGCGCACGTTTTCGGCCCCGTAGGCGATGGCCCATACATGTACAGAGGGTATGACGCTGTCTCTCAGACAGGCACGCTCACTAGGTTCGACGGCTACTGGAACGCCACCGGCCTACAGGCGCTCGGAGAGTTCACTGTCAAGACCGTCCACGTCGTGCACGTTCAGGAGAAGCAGGCCGCTATAGCTGGGTTAGCCAACGGGCAGCTCAACTACCTTGACTCCAACTACAACTTCAACGCCAACGACGTCAACTCGATGACGGCTCTTGGCGCTTACGTGGCGAAGGTCCAAGACCCGGCGAACGGGTGGCAAGAGATGGTCCTGAACGACCAGGCTCCGATCTGGGGAACTGGTACAGGGACGCCTCTCGGGACGCAGAACCCCACGAAGGCTGACTTCGCGGCCAGGATGGTAAGGAAGGCTCTGAGCTACCTCGTGCCCAGACAGTACATCGTGGACAACCTGCTCCTAGGACTCGCCGCTCCAGGAATAACTCAATTCTACCCGACGGCAGGAATCATACATGCGGGCGACATCTACACCGGAATCACAGCAGACCCGTACAACCCGACACTCGCCAAGTCCTTCCTGACAGCAGCAGGATACCAGACGGGAGTTCCTTCCTCAGTGGGAGGAAGCTTCAGCTTCCAGCCGATTCCACCCATCATCATCGGCTCTGCGACGATTACGGTCCCTAGCTTCCTGTTGGGCAACACCCTCACTCTAGCGGGCGCATTCAAGGCGGACCCTATCATAGCTCAGATTCACGGCGGATTCGCCGTAATCCTCCAGCAGAGCTCCAACGGGGGTACGAGTTGGACTCCTGTCACATTCGTACTGACGAGTCCAAGCTCAACCGCGTACACCATCTCCTACTCGCCACCCGTGACAGGCAGTCTGGAATATCGCGTCCTATTCACAGGAATAGGGGCAGATTACGTGAAGACGGGCGGCTACAACAACGCCTCGATCATCCAGGCCCAGCTCGACGTCGCTTACGGCGGCTCTGTGAACCCGAAGGCCCCGAGGGCTGTCTTGATCAACGCGACGACCCCGCAATTTGGTCCCGTCACGACGCTGACGGTTGGGACCCTCGCGGACGTGGTCAATGCACTCGTAACAGCGCAGGGTTCACAACTTCAGAGTGCCGCGAACCAGCTCACGGCGTCTCTCAACACACTTCAGTCGAACACACAGACCGCGCTCAACACACTCCAGGGCACCGCCGCAAAGGCCTCCGACGTGACCGCATTGCAGAATTCGCTCAACTCGCAGAGCTCGCAGATAGGAAACCTTACCAACATATCATACGCAGCCTTAGCTGTCGCAGTAGTACTCGGTCTCTTGGCAATCGTGCTTTCGATGAGAAAGCGCAGTATGTAGGAGACCCAACCACCTTTTTATGCAAAGGAAGCACTGAGAAGAGCGCTTTCCAGAAAAAGAAGAGCCCCTGTTATCATATAGAGAGCAACCGCCCCATCGTTTCTGTTTCCTGTTTCTGACGACCTCTTCGATTCCGCCGGGAGCGTATCTTTCACTCGAAAGATTCTCGCGAGGGCTTTCATGCTTGGCTGCCCGCTGAGACCGAGGGCGCCGCCGATCAGCCATATGCCCGCTCCCTCTATCAGAAGAATC
>VBPQ01000196.1 GCA_005877185.1 Nitrososphaerota archaeon | reverse complement strand
TCAAGATAGACTACTACGGAAGGCCCGCCTTCCTGCGGCAAGACCCACAGTTGCACAGGCAGCTCACAATTGCGGGAGGGTTCGACAAGATATACGACCTGGGGGCGAACTGGAGGGCGGAGCTCTCCCACACCCCTAGGCACATAAGTGAACACAGAACTATCGCTCCCGAGATGGCTTTCATCGAAGATGAGAGGGATACGATGAAGATCGAGGAGGGGATGGTTGCCGCCTCGATGAAGGCCGTTATTGAAGAGTGCGGGGATGAGCTAGGGACGCTCGGGGTCAGGCTGGACGACCCGAGCAGACCATTCCCTGAGTTTCAATTTCCGGATGTCTACAAGCTACTCGAAGGGCTGGGGAGAAGGGTCCCTCGTGGCGAAGACCTCGATACCGAGTCGCAGAGGGTCCTCGGAGAGTACGCGAAGAAGGAGTTCGGCTCCGACTTCTTCTTCCTCAACAGGTTCCCTTCCAAGATAAAGCCGTTTTACGTGATGAAGGTCGACGAAGACCCAGAGTGGGCCCGCTCGGTGGACCTTGTGTACAAGGGCGTCGAGCTCTCCTCGGGGGGACAGCGGGAGCACCGCCACGAGAAGATCCTGAAGCAGATGAGAGAAAAGGGAATGGACGAAGCTTCCCTGAAGTGGTTTACTGACCCATTCAGGTACGGGGTCCCCCCACACGGAGGCTACTCCTTCGGGATAGAGCGGTTCACTGCGGGTCTCGCGAACCTCAGCAGCGTGAAGGAAGCCGCCCTCTTTCCAAGAGACCCTGAACGGCTTCAACCCTAGTTCTTCCCCGCTTACTCAGTTGCCTCCGCACGGGCTTTCGCGCCGCTAGGGGCCGGTCAAATGAAAGACAAGACGTTTTCACCGAAGCTCCGCTGGATGTGTTCACAGATCTTAATAATCCCGCGGAGCGAACTTATGATGACTTACATGGTCATTGCTAATTCTAGGAGAAGGGCTGGTTTGCCCCGACGGGTAACCTTTGGGGTGGTCTTGGTTGCGATGCTCTTGCTGGCCCTCGCGCTGATAGTTATTGTCCTACCCGGAAGACAGAATCTGTCTACAGTGACCTCAAGCTCCTCTACAGTGACCTCAAGCTCCTCTACAGTGACCTCAAGCTCCTCTACAATAAGCAGGCTCGGACTGATCATTTCGCTGGCTCCTCCGTACCGTCTACTCTCACCCGGGATGAGCGATACGTTTACTCTCAACCTATTTGGAAACAGCGGTCTTAACCAAAAAGTGGAGGTTTCTGCGGATGCGCCCGACGGCGTCACCGTCAGCTTCTCGCCCTCCTCCGTTGTGCTTGGCGGTGGCTCCGGTGCATCTGACTTGAACGTGAGCGTTAGGCCTGACACTACGCCAGGGCCATACAGCATCACGATACAGCTCCGAAGCTCCGTCGGGGTGTCCAACCAAACATTTGCATTTCAGGTTCTCAAACATCTCGTAAGGATCAGTGGAGGATCCAACCAATTTGTGCCCCTGGAGATCACTGTAAAACCAGGGGAGTCGGTAACCTGGATTGACTTAGCGTCGATAAGCGAGGAGGCGGACCCGGGCTTTCGCGGCGTAGTCTTCGAGAACATTTCAGCCTCATCAGGCCAAATGGGACGATATGAGACTTGGACTTTCACGTTCACACACGCGGGTGTATACACATACCATGAGTTGACCTATCCGGTAGTCACGGGGGTTGTCAACGTCGTCGCGTGAATCCTCCACGAGACTCGTTTGAGGAATTACCGCGATGAAAAAGTTTCGTTCGATTCGGCATGAGATGGTCTCACCGTTAGCAGTTCTTGAATGTGACCTTCGGAATTCATTCTCTCGGAGCTGTAGCAACGTCTCCTTCAACGTTCGAGGCACTACTCGACCCGAGAGGTTCGTGCTCTCTCGCTCTTGTATAGACAAATAATTACCCAATAATCAAGATAAACATCGACCACATGGAGGTGAGGGTCGACATCGGAACTTATCGCTCGCGGCCTGGGCAATCAACTTCTTGGACGTAATTGACCTTCGAACGGCTGACTTCGTGCGAAGCTTGGAAGGGTTGAGCTCATCTCAGGGAGTCATTCACGTCCTGGCTCAGAACCATTGTTCTTTGGTTACCGGGTGTTGATGGGCCGTCGATGTTCTCAGCGCAGGTGCTCTTGACCGCCTCAACAGTCCACCCGACCTCAAATGCCAGCAATAAAGTCGTTGCGTCTTCACTCCTTGCTTACGTTGAATAAGGATATGTAGGCATAGCGGCGATTAACGCGAGTTCAGGTCAAGTTGTTAACGAAGTAACCAATCGGGGACATCTCGAGTCCTTCCAGCCCGAGGTAAAGGGCTCCGGCATCTTCGTGATGGTCCCTTGGGTTGCCGATGATGACGGTAGTGGGACTCCGCTTGGGCACACTCATTATCGAGACTTCCTCCGTCAAAGTGACGGAAATCGAATTTATACATAGAGGACCACAGTTCCACTCTCGCTATCTTTATCGCCTCTCTACGGACCTATTACGGCGTGAAGCTCTTTGAGTATCAAGCGAAGGAACTCCTCGAGAGGTACAACATCTCGCGCATAATCCGGGGGAAGCGATCGCCGCCTTCCGCAGACTGCCCCATCCAGTTGTACTGAAGTCTCAAGTCCTCGCTGGTGGGAGGGGAAAGGCCGGCGGAATTCTAGCGGCCTCGAATGAGGAACAGGTCACCGAGGCTTTTCGCAAGATAATGAATCTGGAGATAGGCGGCGAGAGACCTTCCTCTGTCCTGGTTGAGGCTTCTGTCCCGCATCAGGCAGAGATGTACCTCTCGATAACACTCGACAGAGGGGCGAGAGCCTTTGTCGT
>VBPQ01000195.1 GCA_005877185.1 Nitrososphaerota archaeon | reverse complement strand
ACATCCCGGTCAGGGACACGCTAAAGATGCTCGACCTGGCGAAGAAGCATTCGGCGACGATAATAGGACCCAACACGCCGGGCGTCATCATCCCTTCGCAGAGAGCGAAGCTCGGGATAATGCCCGCGACTTCGTTCAAGGCTGGTCGAGTCGCTCTCTTTTCGCGGAGCGGCACACTGATGTACGAAGTAGCGAACGAGCTCAGCACGAACGGGTTCGGGCAATCACTCGCCCTGGGGG
>VBPQ01000193.1 GCA_005877185.1 Nitrososphaerota archaeon | reverse complement strand
CTGTCCGCGTGATGGTGCCGAAGCTAGAGGCGTTGAGCCCGGGTGGGACATCGATGCTGCCCGCGAAGAACGGGGGCCAGTTGTTGGAACAAGAACCGGTGCACGCGCTTGTCCCGCCGTTGGTTTTGTCCATCTTGAACATGTAAAGGGTGAAGCCAGTACCGTTGGTCAGATAGAAGCCGATCGACGAACTGTAACCCAACGCGACCGTGTAAGCGGGGGTAGATGCGCCGACTGTCTGAGTCGACGTGCTTGTCTGAGTGACGGTCGTCGTCTGCGTTACCGTGGCGGGGTTTAGCGCGAAGTAACCGGTCGAGGCCGCGAAGACGACCGTAAGGGCGATGAAGGCCGCAGACAGAGTCCGAAAGTTCGCCAACCTGCAGCGCGTTTCGGCGCTGCCAATTTATTCATTTTCCCCAATCTCTCCCCATTCTATCCCTATTCTAGTACTTCCAGCTCACGACGAAGAAGATCGAGTAGCCCACGACCTGCAGGACCTGTATGTAGAGTAGGGGCGCGGCGACGGCGGCCCCGAAGCTCTCCGCCAGTACGTAGTAGAAGTAGGCCGCGACTATGTTTGCGATGAAGAGTGGGAAGACGAAGGCAGCGGCGCCGACCAAGACCCTCCCCCTCAAGTCTTTCCAGCTTCTCACGTGGATCGCGAGAATTCCAAGGAGAAGAAGTGCGCTCACCGCCGCGATCCCGATGTCCATGAGCCAGAGGGTGCCGACCATGTTTTTGCTCACCAAACCCGCCGGGATGCGTATTTACTTTTTCCTACTTTCATCCAAAATCTCCCCCATGACCTCACCCTTCGAAAGCCAGCCGCTGACGTAGAAGACCGCTCCGTATTCTTCTCCGACGGCCTCGACGACTCGATGCTTGACCAGGATGTCGAGATGATGCCTTATTGTGGTGTAGTCCATCCCGAGTTCCTTCGCCAGCTGATGGGCGTTCAGGGGCTTCGCCGTTATAGCCCTCAGAATCCTGACGCGGGTCGGACCACCCCTCGTCCCCTCGAGCAACCACCAGATGAGTCTCCTTGTCGAGACCTCGGACAGTCAGACCACCAATCCCAGAAGTCCTCCGAACAATGCGAAGAGCTTCGAAGATGCGATATGAACCTTCGTCCGGATCTTCGCCCACCGAGAGTCCTTCGTGTAGTCCGCCAAGGCGCATCTCGTATAGGCGTTCGGACACGAAGGGGAGCGAACCACCCTCGGGTCTTTTTCAACAAGATGCGGTCGATAACCGAGATTCAGGCCTGTATCTTCGCGCTCATTCTTACGGTTCTCGTCGCCAGCTCGATTATCCTCTTGTCGTGGGTCGCGATGATCAGCGTCTTGGCCCGTAGGGCGTTGTCGCCGCGCAGCATCTCGAGAATCAACTCCGAGACCAGGGGGTCGAGGGACTCCGTGGGCTCGTCCATCACTAAAAGGGGCGGGTCCTTCACCATCGCTCTCGCGATGGATACTAGCTGCTTCTCTCCGACGCTGAGGTCGGCGACCTTCCTCTCGGCGTCCGCGTTGATTCCCAACAAGCCAAGAACCTCCTGCACACGCGACAGCCTCGACTCCCTTCCCCCACCCCCGAGGAAGAAGAGAGGCAGCTCGACGTTCTGGGAGACCGTGAACCCCTGCAGCAGGTTCTGGACCTGCGGAACGAGTCCGAGACTCGTAAGCCTGAGGGAGGTGAGCTCTCTCCCCGAGATGCGGGTGGTCTCTCTGCCTAGGACCTGGATGCTCCCTGAGCTCGGTCTGTCGAGCCCCGCGAGTAGGTTGACGAGGGTCGTCTTCCCGCTCCCGACGGGACCTGCCAGAGCCACGAACTCGCCCCGCTTCACTCGCATGTTGACGTCGGTGAAGACCTCCCTCCGCTTCGGCTCGAGGAATACCTTGCTGACGTGGGTGAGCTGGGTTACTGTTGTCGTCGTCGGCCCGCCGAAGGCTGACCTGTTGAGACCCGGGATTAACTCGAGTTCTTCCACGAAAAACCAACCCCGACTGCGACGCCGGCAGAAATCCCCGCGGTGCAGGAAGCCAGGACGAGCGCGAGGTTCACCAAGATACCGGCAAGGTCCCCGTTGGCGCCGAGGACAAAGTTCGAGAAGAGGAGACCGAGAATCACACCGACAATCGTCCCAGGGAGGCCAGCCTCAAGGACGGCCGAGAGGCAAGCGGCGGTGACCGTACGCCCCCTCGCCCCTAAGAACTGCAGGACGCTCGCTCCTTCCCCTGAGGAGAGGGTGTCCGCCGTGCTGAGAAGTGTCGGCAAGAGCGAGAAAAGAAAGACGGAAACGAGGAAGAGCAGTCTCTCGAGACCACCTACAGAAGCCCCGAGAAGAAGCATCGAGTAGGAGCCGATGAGCACAAAGACCGAGCCCATCATTAGCAGCCTCGTCCTGCGCAGGCCAAGCCCCTCAGCCAATGCTAGGAGGGTGATGGACCTCACGGTCTGGGTCGACTCCGGTCAACCTCCCATCAGACGGAAGAGGCTGGGTCTACCCGGTGGTCGCTTGCGCGACCACCGCGTCTTTCTTAATTGGTGTCTGAGCCATCGATTGGGCTGCCGGCTGCGAAAGCGTGCGGAGGAGCGACTGGATCTCTTCAATCTCCCTCCCGTTCTTCGTCCTCATCGAGGTGGAGTACTCGCTCGCGACCTTGAATGTACCCTCGTCTATCTCGCCAGCCCTGAACTGTACCTTTACGTTTGCGAGGAACCTGTCGAGGGATTCGCTTCTGCCCTCTATGTCATCTAGACGGGTTGAGAGGTTCTGAAGGAGGGCGCTGTGAGATTCTTGGAAACTCTTCAGCTGCTGATTGTACTGGTCGACCATCTGCTGGTACATCGTGTGGGTGATCTCCCCATCCTTGACAAGACCCTCTAGGGCCTGAACCCTCTTCCTCACGGTGTCTATCTCCCTCTTGAGGTTCTCGGCCTCGACCTTCCAAGCGGGAATCACTACGAGCCCTCGATTCCGACGAACTGAAGCTCCCCGCTCATGTCCACCGAGAAACCGACGACGTAACCCGCGTACCTCCCGAAGGTGTCTTTGACCGGTCTTCCCACTAGCTTCTGGACCGCTTCTGTTCTCACGAGACGGAGGAGGGCTGTCCCTCGATTTAGCGCGGAGGGTGAAAAACGGTTCTCAAAGTCGTTAATTATCTTGCAATGGAACGTCTGCCGACTTCGAAGAAATAGAGTCTCGGAAGGTCTGGGCGACTGTTCTCAGACCTTGTTCGAGATCCCGGCGAGTAGATGCTCTATCAGTAGGCCGATGAATAGGAAGATCGCAGCGGTTTCTCCCACCGTAGTGCTGAAACTGACTGGAAGGCCTAGCAGGACGAGCCAGTAGGTGAGGACCACCGTCTCGATGATGGAGAAGAGTAGGATAAGGACGAGGGCTTTTCCACTTATTTTAGCCATAGGCTATCCCCGCCTCGTCACCGATTAAGCTTTCAGGAGGGAGACCCCATACTTCTGGTACGGATTTCGCATCTATATTACAGAGCCACATCTTCTAAATATCGGGAACCGACACAAGCTTCGTTGAGCGAACGGAAAAGTTACGCCCGAAAAAGTAGTCTCTTGAAGGTAACTGCGTCTCTCCTCCTCATGCTCGCCGTGATCAGCACGTCGACCGTATCGGTATCCGCGGCCCAGACCTTGCTCGCCAGTGGTTCTTTCATGGACACCGCAGTACTCGGCAGCAGTGTCACGGTCGTCGGGACAAACGCGGTCTATCGCCAAGCCAACGCTGGATTCATCACCGGGACTCTTTCAGGAAAGTACGTCACACTCGTTAATCTGACCCTGGACCTCCTCACAGGCAATGCGGTGTATTCCGCCATCGACATATGCACGTGCACGGTGGCGGGCAAATCGGGAACACTCTACTTCTACGAGCAGGGGACCATAAACCAGTTCGTCACACTAAGTTCCACGGCAACAATCGAAAAGGGCACAGGTCAGCTCGTCAACCGGCAGGGGACGATAGCGCTTCAGGGCCTAGTTTACAATCAGCAGGGCCTGACGATGGGAACATACATCGGGCGGGTCTGGTTGAGTACTGGTAGTAGTAGCACCAACCCTTAGGAACGCCTATTTCAAACCGCGGCGGAATCTCGTTCTCGACCTCCGAAGTGTTTCTCATCTGCGCCCGGATTGCCTGCAGCCGCACGACATCGAAAGACTCTTGTGAAACTCGGTAGGAGAGGGAGACTGGCTGCGATAATCCGGACGAGTCGCAGGCCTTCTCCCGAATCGACTTCTAACTCTGCGCCAGATAGCTCCAGAGGATGACGCCCGCGAGCATCACAATCGACCCAGCGAACCCCGTG
>VBPQ01000011.1 GCA_005877185.1 Nitrososphaerota archaeon | reverse complement strand
TTCAACCTCGTGACCAAGCGCGCGCACGCGTACGAGGATGCGACAGTCTCCTGGGTCGACTTCAACGGAGGCTCGAGGCTGACGCGCAAGTACCCATCAGTCTACCTCCTCGGGCCTCGGGCGAAGGCAGACATCATCTCCGTCGCCTATGCGGGGGCCGACCAGGTTCAGGACACGGGGGGGAAGGCGGTGCATCTCGCTCCCGACACGACCTCGAAGATCATCTCGCGCTCAGTCTCGAAGGACGGCGGTCACACCGCGTACAGGGGCCTCCTGCACATCGCGAAGGGGGCGAGGAACGCGAAGTCGACGGTCCGCTGCGATGCGTTACTGATAGACGACAGGAGCACTACGGCGACTTACCCATACATGGAGATACAGGAGGATGATGCGACGGTCACCCACGAAGCATCGGTGGGTAAGGTCGGGGAGGAGCTGCTCTTCTACCTGATGTCAAGGGGTCTCTCGGAGGGCGACGCCCTCAGCATGGTCGTAAACGGGTTCCTGGAGCCCTTCGCGAAGGAGCTGCCCATGACTTACGCCGTCGAGCTGAACAGACTGATGGCGCTCGAGATGACAAACGCGGTAGGATAGAACAGCGAAACTTCTGCGTCTGACTCGTGGGAGGAGTGGGATGGCTCAGCAGGTCGTGGGCGCGTTCACGGAAGAGGCCGTGAAGTCTCTCTCAAAGTCTCTGCGGGAGTCTGACTGGCTGACGAAGTTCAGGCTCGACGCCTATCGGAGCTTCGTCTCGCTCCCCCTTGAGACTTCCAGCCTCTACACCAAGTATTCGTATCTCTCCGCCTTCGAGGCTGCGCAATTTCCCTTCATCCCCGCAAAGCGGAGCATCGACTTCCGCTCCTTCTTTCAAGACTATCTCACGGGGAAGGAGAGGAACATTCTCCTCCAGGGCAACGAAACCGAGATTCACAGCGAGCTCGACGAGAAGCTCTCCTCCCAGGGAGTTCGGCTCATGAGCCTTCACGAGGCCCTTCGGGAGGAGGAGAGTCTCCTGAAGCAGCTCTTCGCCCACAAGCTCGTCGGCTCGAACGAAAAGTACGCCGCCTTCACAAACGCCTTCTTCAACTCGGGCACCTTCGTCCGAATCCCGAAGGACGTGGTCATCGCTGAGCCCCTGAGAAAGATGCTCCTAACGAGCGAGCCGGAGAACAGCGTAGTCGAGCAGACGATCGTATACGCGGAAGAAGGCGCGAAAGCTCGCTTCTCGGAGGAGCTCTACTCGAGGGAGAACCGGAGCCCCTCTCTCGTCGCTTCGGTCGTCGAGATACACGCGAAGAGGGGGTCTAGCGTCGACTTCAGCTCGACCCAGCTCCTCGATGAGAACACGGTCTTCGTGACGAACAAGGACGCTGCCGCGGCGGACGACGCTAGGGTATCGGTCAGCTCCCTCTTCCTCGGGTCCTCGATAACACGCTCCCGCATGAACTTTCAGATGAACGGGAGGGGCTCCGTCGCCGAGGGATTCGAGATCTTCTTCACTGGAGGGAAGCAGAGGTTCGACTTCGAATCGAACCTCCTTCACAACGCTCCCGATTCGACCGGTTCCACCCAGGCAAGAGGGGCGCTCAAAGACGAATCGCAGTCCATCTTCAAGGGGATGATCAAGATTGTCAACGCCGCGAAGAACTCGAGGGCATACCTGGCTCATCACGCGATGATCCTCGACAGGAGGGCGAAGTCGGACGGGGTGCCTTCCCTCGAAATCGCGACGAACGAGGTGAGGGCGACCCACTCGGCCTCCGTCGCGCAGTTGGACGAGGAGCAGGTCTTCTACCTGATGGCGAGGGGGCTGCCCGAATCCGAGGCGAAGAAGATGCTCGTCCTGGGTTTCTTCGAGCCCGTCCTCTCCCGGATACCCATCGAGCAGACGAGAGAGGGGGCGCGGTTCATCATCGAGGGAAAGTGGGACGGAGAGAAGCGACGCCTCCTCGATAGGGAGACGCTCATCTCGCTCACCGGCGAGACCGTTCGCGAAGCGAAACAGCAACAACCACAGCAGGCCGAGGACATCTTCGAGAGGCATTACAAGTACAGGAAGTGAGATCAGGGGTGGGCCAGTTTGTCAGGGCTCTCAGCCTATCTCAGCTCCCTCCCGGCTCCATGAGCCCGGTCGAGTTGGCCGGGAGGCGCATCATCCTAGCCAACATCGGGGGGGAGGTGTACGCCGTCAGCGGGGTCTGCACGCACGAGGAGACAGACCTCGGGACGGGCTTCATGCTCGAGGAGAGAGTCATCTGCCCCCTCCACCTTTCCCAGTTCGACCTCCGGACCGGCGAGGTCCTCAACCCCCCCGCGACCGTGCCTCTCACGAAGTTCAACGTTAAAATAGATGGAGACGGCATTTTCGTCGAGGTTTAGCGTCTTGCTCAAGTCGCAGGTTCTAGAGCTCGAGAGGATAAGGGAGGATTTCCCGATTCTCAAACGGAAGGTAAAGGGAAAGCGGCTCGTCTATCTCGACAACGCCGCGACGACCCAGAAGCCCAGGAGGGTGATCGATGCCCTCGTCGATTACTACGAGCGGTACAACGCGAACGCCCATCGCTCCCTCCACACTCTCGGCATCGAGGCGACGGAGGAATTCGAGAAGTCGAGGAGGGGCGCGGCCGAGTTCATACACGCCTCCCCCAGGGAGATAGTCTTCACTCGCGGTACCACTGAATCCATCAACCTCGTGAGATTCGCTTGGGGTGAGGATCAGATCAAGAAGGGTGATACGATACTTCTCACTCTGATGGAACACCACAGCAACATAGTGCCGTGGCAGCTCGCCGCCAAGCGGAGCGGTGCCGTCCTGAAGTTCGTAGAGCTCGACTCCCAGGGGAGGCTCAAGATGGACGAGATGGAGGAGGCGATCGAGCGGTCGCCCCGGTTGGTCGGGGTAACCCAGTGCAGCAACGTCTTGGGAACGATAAACGACGTGGCCCGGATCTGTCGCCGGGCCAAAAAGGCGGGAGCGTTATCCGTGGTTGACGCTGCCCAGTCGGTCCCCCATATGCCGGTGAGCGTCGGCGAGGTCGGTTGCGACTTCCTTGCATTCTCCGGGCACAAGATGCTGGGCCCGACGGGGATCGGAGTCCTCTACGGACGGAGAGAGCTGCTCGAGGAGATGGCCCCATTCCAGGGAGGTGGCGAGATGATTAGGGAGGTGCACCTCGACGGTGCGAAGTGGAACGACGTGCCGTACAAGTTCGAGGCGGGAACTGCGGACATCGCTGGTGCTATCGGTCTTCTCGCGGCGATCGAGTACTTGTCAGAGATTGGGATGGAGAAGGTGAGGCGTCATGATCTCGAGCTGCAAAGGTACGCCATCGAGGCACTGAAGGGCGTCAGGGGGCTCCAGCTCTACGGACCGGAGAGAGCAGAAGAGAGGAGCGGCGTCGTCTCCTTCAACCTCGCCGACGTCCATCCTCACGACCTAGCCACGATACTCGACGGAGAGGGTATCGAGATCAGGTCCGGTCATCACTGCGCCCAGCCGCTGATGGAGTGGCTCGGCGTCTCGGCGACGAGCAGGGCCAGCTTCCACGTCTACAACTCCTACGACGACATCGATGCCCTCAAGGCCGGGCTTGAGAAGGCGAAGGAGGTCTTCGGGTTATGAGCGCCGAGATTTACAAGGAGATAATTCTCGACTACTATCGTCACCCGAGAAACTACGGGAAGCTAGAGAATTACGACATCTCTGCCCGAGACAGCAACCCTCTCTGCGGCGATGAAATAGAGATGCGGATCAAGGTCTCCGACGGAGGTAAGATAGGGGAGATCAAGTTCCAGGGAAAGGGGTGCGCCATAAGCCAGGCGTCAGCCTCGATGCTCACCGAGTTCGCGAAGGAGAAGCCGCTCGACTGGGTGAAGGACCTTTCAAAGGAAGACGTGCTGAAGTTGTTGGGCAACCCCGACCTCGGCCCCGCTAGGATAAAGTGCGCCCTCCTGGGGTTGAAGGTGATCAAGACGGGTGTTTACCAATACCTAGGGGCGAAGCTCGAGGACCCCTCCGCCGGCGAGTAAAAGATCACAGGGAGGAGATCACCTCCAGGGCGAAGAGGATGATTAGGGCCAGCGCCACCATCGTGGCTGCCGTGACGCCCCTCCTGTAGCGCGAGAGACCGAATCCGTAAAGAACGAAACGAATTCTGTGCATCGCGTGCCACGCCGCACCAACTAAGAGGAGGAAGAGGTACAACTTCGAGAGAGCCGGGAGGCTAGCCAGCGGTCCATTGGGGATCGGCTGCTGGAGGAGAAGTGTCACGATTATGTTCGCGGGCAGAAGGAATGCCGAGATAATCCCACCTATCGAGAAGATGCCCCAGTCGATGGCTTCAAAGAGAGTTTGCTTCGACTTCGTCTCTTTCACCGCCCGGAGGGAATCTGAACCCCGTAGACGAGGGAAGCGATCAGTAGGGACGCAACCACCAACCCTCCTAGGTTCGCGATTAGCGCCAGCTTCCCGCTCAGGACAACCTTCCCTATCTTCATCGGCTGAATCCTTGGGAGGAGGAGGAACCAGGTGATGGAGTGGTAAAGACTGAATGTTAAAAGGGTAATACTCAGCCCGACGAATGGAACCGTCGCGAACTGACTCACGAGGCCCCTCCCTCCGCTCTCGAGCTGGGCCAGGATCAAAAGATAGAGCAGCACATACGAAAGAATGAAGACCGAGGAGAGTTCCCTCAGGAATATCGCGATGTACTTCCGCCTCCTGAGCCACCAGTAACTGCTCGGCTCCTTCACGCTAATCACTTCCCCCTCCTCATGATTGACTTCAAACTCGTCACCGCAGCGTCGATCTTGATCCTCTGAAGCGCCAGGGCCGGGTCGACGTTCTTCGGGCAGACGATGGAGCACTCCCCCACGAAAGTGCAGTCGAAGGCTCCCGCTCCTCCGGTCAAGAGGTCGAGCCTTTCGTTTGCACCCTCGTCCCTCGAGTCGAGGTTGTACCTGAACCCGAGAGCGGCCGCCGCCGGCCCGATGAACTCCTTGTCCGCGGCGAAGACCGGACACGCTGCATAACAGAGCATGCAGTTGATGCAGGCGCTGAACTGATCATACTTCTCAAGCTCCTCGGGCTTCTGCGGGTACTCTCCCTCCTCGAGTGCTCTCTCCCTCTCTCTGATTATCCAGGGCTCCACCCTAACGAGCTTCTCCATGAAGCCGCCGATATCCACGACGAGGTCCTTCTGGACTGGAAAGTTGTGAAGAGGCTCAATCAAGACCTCCCCCGTCTCTGGGATCGGAGCTGCGCAGGTCAGCTTGGGGGTGCCGTTAACCAGCGCTCCGCAACTCCCGCACACTCCCATCCTACACGACCATCTGAAGGCGAGAGACCCGTCGAGCCAGTCGCTCGCGTAGTTGAGTGCATCCAATACGAACATCTTCGGATGGTACTTTACTTCGTACTCTTGGT
Organism: Nitrososphaerota archaeon; assembly: GCA_005877185.1. Classification (GTDB taxonomy): domain Archaea; phylum Thermoproteota; class Nitrososphaeria; order Nitrososphaerales; family Gagatemarchaeaceae; genus TA-13. The sequence continues at coordinate 25,991 of VBPQ01000011.1, read as the reverse complement.
AGAAGCTCTCTGGTGTTTGTCCCGGGAGGTACCTCTTGACCCTTATCCGGACCTTCTCCGGAAATGTACCCGCGTCAGTACTTTCTCTCAGTGGGCTGCCACCTCGTCACGTTCACTGCTAGCTTCTCCCCCCTCGGTCCCTCAGGGGTGTTGTATGAGAGTTGGTGCAGAAGAAAAGACCTGTCGTCCCTCTTGGGAAAGTCGGTTCTAAAGTGTGCTCCCCTCGACTCCCGACGCATTAGGGCAGAGTAGGCTACCGATTCTGCGACGTCGAGCATGAAGTCTAGCTCGAATGCGTGAACCATCTCCATATTGAATGTTCTCCCTCTGTCGTCGACCTTCGCCGAGGGGAGTCGCCCCTTCAACTCGCGTATTTCTCTGAGCGCCTCTCTGAGTCCCTCATCCTCGCGAAAGATTCCGACCTTAGTCTCCATGAGAGACTGGAGGCTCTCCCTTATCTCGGCGAGCCTCTCCTGACCCCCCTCCTTCTTGAGGAGTCTGTTCATCTTCTCTTCCGCCAGGGAAGTATACTGCTCCGAGGAGACCGAAAGGTCGCCGCCAGGATTGTGGCCTCCCTCTCTTCTCGAGAGAGCGAAGCTCGCGGCGTCTAGCCCAGCCCTCCTTCCGAAGACGAGGCACTCCGACAGCGAGTTCGACCCCAGCCTGTTCGCCCCGTTTATCGTGACGCAGGCCGCTTCCCCGCAGGAGTAGAGACCCGGGAGAGGTGTCCTGCCGTTGACGTCGGTGTGAATCCCTCCCATCGTGTAGTGCTGGGCCGGACGGACGGGTATCGGCTCTTTCACCGGGTCTATCTTCGCGTAGTTCAAGGCCAACTCCCTTACGAACGGTAGCTTGCTGTCGATTACTTTTTCACCTAGGTGGCGTAGGTCCAAGAGCAGGTACGCCCCGAAGGGACCCTCAAACCCCCTTCCCTCCCTTATTTCCTGTACGAGAGCGCGGGAGAGGATATCCCTCGGACCGAGCTCCATCTTCTCGGGGGTGTACCTACTCAGAAACCTCTCTCCATCCTTGTTCTTGAGGTATCCACCCTCACCCCTCGAGGCCTCGGTTATCAGGATACCAGTCCCGGGCAGAGCTGTAGGATGGAACTGGATGAACTCCATGTCCTTCAGCGGCACTCCCGCTCGGTACGCGATCGCCATCCCGTCTCCCGTCTTTATCACGCCATTCGTCGTAAACTGGTACATCCTCCCCGCTCCCCCCGTTGCCACGATGACGGCGGAGGCGGAGACGAACGCAAGTTCGCTCGTCCGCAGGTCCAGGGCCACGAGCCCCCGAACCGCCCCACCCTCGACCGCGAGAGACAAGACAAACCATTCGTCGTACCTGACGATGCTCGGGTACTTCAGCGAGTGCTGGAAGAGTGTGTGAAGAAGATGAAATCCTGTCTTATCGGCGGCGAAGAGGGTTCTCTTCACGCTCATGCCCCCGAAGGCCCTCGCCGCCAACTTGCCGTCCTCCTCCCTACTCCAGGGGCAACCCCAGTGCTCCAGTTGAATCACCTCCGACGGAGCTTCTCTCACGAAGAGCTCGACCGCGTCCTGGTCGGCAAGATAGTCACTCCCCTTGATTGTGTCAAGGGCGTGAAGGTCCAATGAGTCGTACTCCTTGAGCACCGCGGCGGTCCCTCCCTCGGCTGAGACTGTATGACTTCTCATCGGGTAGACCTTCGATAGTAGTCCGATGCTGAGCTTGTCACTGAAGGTCGCGGCCGCTATCGCGGCTCTAAGCCCGGCGGCACCCGCCCCCACTATCGCGATGTCATGCGAGAACTTCTCTACCATGCGCCTTCGAAACTTCTGAAGAGGGGGTGACGCGTGACCCGCGTTTTACGTCTTTCTGATTCAGAACCCGGAGCTGGGTGACTGCAACCTCGTCATCTTCGACAGAAGAATCGAAATCGCTTCACAAAGTATTTAACACGTCTATATATCGCAGAGGAGCCACGAGTGGGCATAGTTGCCTGAATTTGCGTACAGCTTCCAGGGTTTTGACCCAGCGGTGCATGTCAGGGCTAGCGGGCGCGAGGTTAACGTCTCCCCGAAGGCGGCAAGAGAGGTCGCGTTAGCGATCAGAGGTAAGCCTCTCCCCGAGGCAATCGAGCTCCTCGAATCCGTCGAAACCATGAAGATGCCGATCGCATTTCGGAGGCACAAGTTGAAGGTCGGCCATCGGAGCGAGCTTGCTGGTTTCCCCTCAGGCTCCTACCCGGTAAAGACGGCCCGCGCTTTTGTCGATATCCTGAAGAATCTTCAGAGTATCTGTGAATTCAAGGGGCTGGACCCCGAACGCGTCAAAATCATACATTCATCGGCTTATGCTGGCCGCTCCATCAAGGACTACACACCGAGGGCGATGGGCAGGAGCAGCCCTAACTTTCACACTCTAGTCCACATCGAACTAGTCGGAAAGGAAGTATAGCCCGCCATGTCCGCCCAAGAAAGGAGCGCCGTCAAGGGATTACTGCAGATGAACAGAAGCTACGTGCAGATAGATGAGTTCCTGGAGAAGGCGCTCAAGGAGGCGGGATACGGCGGCCTGGAGATACAGAAGACCCCCATAGGCACGACCCTGAAAGTCTCCGTCGCAAGACCAGGGCTCGCGATCGGGCGGAGGGGGACGGGCATCAAGGAGCTGACCGAGCAGGTCGCAGCTCAATTCCGATTCCAGAATCCACAGATTGCCGTCTCCGAGGTGAAGACCCCGGAGCTAAACGCGAAGATTATGGCAGCGAGGATTGCTCAAATCGTCTCGAGGGGGACCGCCTTCCGTCGGGCCGCGAACTGGACCCTCAACACGATCATGAATGCGGGGGCGATGGGGGTCGAGATCTCGATCGCTGGGAAACTCAGGTCAGACAGGTCACACAGCGAGACGTACCGGGCGGGCGTCGTGCCCAAGAGCGGCGAAACCGCGACAAAGATTGTGAGGGAGGCGACGACAGACGTTCTGTTGAAACTCGGACTCTACGGAATCAAGGTGAAGATCGCCCTGAAGGATGCGATAGCGCCCGACGTCGAGATAAAGGAGGACCTGAAGGAGGTAAAGGTGGAGGAGAATGCCGAACCTGAAGCCGAAGTTGCTGAGAGAGCAAGAGCCAGATAAGCTCAGGGAGACGCTCTTCGACCTTAGGGCGGAGCTCTCCAAGCTTCGGAGCACAGCGGCTCGCGGGCTCAACAAGAAAGACACCGGAAAGATAAGGAAGGTACGGAGAGACATCGCTAGAGTCCTGACGACGATGACTGAGAGGGGATTGGCCGAGTGAATCTCATCGGAAGAAGGGTGAAGATTCTCGTTGCGACGGACCCGAATCAAGTCGGCCTCTCGGGCGAGTTGGTTCTCGAAAGGTCGAAGACCCTACTGCTCGAATCTCAAGGGCGAAGGCTCACTATTCAGAAGTTGGGGACTGTGATCGAACTCGCGGGTAAGGGAGAGGTTATCAGGGGCGACGATATTCTCGGCAGAGTCGAGGAGAGGATTGCGAGGGCTGCCTCATGAGCACGGCCGGGCTCGAGATAGCTGCGCCAGCCCAAAAGTGCGATGACGTTCGCTGTCCATTTCACGGTCACGTCAAGGTACGTGGGAGGCTTCTCACGGGAAGGGTCGTCTCGACGTCGGGGAAATCTTTCGTCGTGATTCAGATGGAGTATCTTCACAAGATAAGGAAGTTCGGCAGGTCGGAGAGGAGGAAGAGCAGGCTGACAGCCCATCTCCCGGGCTGCATACAGGCGCATGAGGGCGAGATGGCAACGATTGCGGAGTGCCGCCCATTGTCTAAGTCCATATCATTCGTCGTCGTTCAATCTAGGAGGTCTGCCTAGAGATGTCGACAAAGTCCCGCGCAGTCTCCGCGAAGGGCGTCGAGGAGTACAAGACATACATCACTCGGGCGATACCTGTGAGTGCCGTCATCACCTGCGCCGACAACACTGGAGCGAAGACGCTCAGGGTTGTTCAAGTGACACGGGCCAAGACCAGGCTGGCGAGGCTTCCGGCTGCATCGGTCGGCGACCACATCGTGTGCGTCGTGAAGCGTGGCCCCCCCGACCTTCGCAAGCAGACCTTCGGTGCCGTGATAGTGAGACAGAAGTATCCTGTACGCAGGGTCAGCGGACTCCGGATATCCTTCGAGGACAATGCGGCGGTCATTGTGACGCCGGAGGGCGAGCTGAAGGGGACGGACATCAAGGGTCCCGTCGCGAGTGAGGCGGCCGAAAGATGGCCGAGGATTGCCAACCTCGCCTCCATCATAATCTGAAGAGGATGTGTGGATTTGAAGTTCGGCTCTCCCCTCTCGGAAGACCTCCGGGCGAAGTTTAAGAGAAGAAGCGTGAGGCCGAGAGTCGGAGATTCCGTCAGAATTGTCAGGGGAGAGTTCCGCAACATTGAGGGGAAGGTGACGAAGGTTCTTCCTAAGAAGGGGAAGGTGAACGTCGAGGGGGTCACCCGAGAAAAGATCAAGGGGGGGACCGCGCCTGCCCCCATCGACTCCTCGAAGGTCGTCGTCACCGCCTTCAACCTCGAAGACAAGCTGAGGAAGAGGAAGCTGGAGGCTCAGTAGGAGATGGCAAAGAAGGGAGGAAGGAACAGAATGAAGAGGCTCTCGGCCCCGAAGCTCTGGGACCTCGAGCGCAAGAAGAAGCGTTTCACGTTCAAACCGACGCCTGGCCCCCACTCGATAGCGAGATCCTACCCGCTGGGTGTCCTCCTCCGCGACCTCGTGGGGATGGTGAAGACCGCGGGGGAGCTGAGATATGCCGTGAACGCCGGGAAGGTCCTAGTCGACGGAAGGGTCAGGCGAACACCCTCCTTCCCCGTCGGGCTCTTCGACGTCGTCACCATCCCCTCCGAGAACCTCTCCCTTCGGCTAGTCCCCTCCCCGAGGGGTCTGCTCCCCTCCAAGATTGGGAAGGACGAGGCGGAGAAGAAACTCTGCGCCGTAAGCTCGAAGGTAATAGTGCGAGGAGGGCGCCTCAGGTACGGTTTCCACGACGGGAGGTCGATGGCCGGCGACGGGCTGGACCTGAAGCCCGGCGATGCCGTCTTGATGCAGCTCCCGGAGCAGAGGGTCCTCTCAGAGGTGAGGCTGGCCAAGGATTCGCTGGCCCTCGTCCTCTCAGGCGAGAGAGCGGGGGAGGTGGGAAGGGTCCTGGAGGTGAAGAAGGGGACGATCACCAGGGAGAGGATGGTGAAGATCTCACTTCCGAGCGGGGAGGCGGAGATACCTTCGCGGCTAGTCTTTCCTGTCGGCATCGATAAGCCCGCGATAACGGTGAGTATCTCAAGATGATGTCCAAGACGGTCCAGGAGACGAGCATGAGGTCGGTCAGGGTAGGGAAGGTTGTCCTGAACATAGGCGTGGGGAAGTCGGGGGAGGCCATCGAGAGGGCGAAGAAGGTTCTCGAGCTGCTGACGGGGCAGAAGCCAAGCCAGCGGAGGGCGAGAAAGAGCATCCGTGAATTCGGCGTCCACAAGGGTGAGCCGATTGGGGTCGTCGTGACGCTGAGGGGGGAGCGGACGACGGAGCTCATCAGCCGATTGCTGGTCGCGAGGGAGAAGAAAATCCCTCAATCCTCCTTCGACGAGCGCGGGAGCGTCTCCTTCGGCATCAAGGAGCACATAGAGATTCCTGGAACGAAGTACGACCCTGCGCTTGGGATACTCGGAATAAACGTCTCGATTCTCCTTGAGCGCCCGGGCTACAGGGTGGCGAGGAGGCTTAGGAGGGCCTCGCGAGTGGGGAAGGAGCATGTCATCAATCGGGAAGAGGCAATCTCGTATTTTCAGTCGCACTTCGGAACAGTCGTGGTGATGGCTGAGTGAAAGAGAGGCATCCCAAAAAGAGAGGTTACGGAAAGTCGACCCACTACTGCAAGAGGTGCGGGCAGTATGGCGCGGTGATCAGGTCGTACGACCTCTTGCTCTGCAGGCAGTGTTTCAGGGAGGTCGCGGGGAAGCTTGGATTCAAGAAGTACGATTAGGAGCGATCGGCAAAAATGCCCGCGATAAAGGTGCTTGCGAACCTCTTCGCGAGCCTCCAGAACTCAGAGATGAGGCACAAGAAGGAGTGCATCGTCATTCCCGCCTCGAGCCTCGCGGGGGAGGTTCTCAGGGTTCTCCAGAAGAGAAGGTATATCGGCGAGTTCGAGCTGATCAAAGACGGAGTCGGAGGCAAGCTCAAGATACAGCTCCTCGGCAGAATAAACAGGTGCGCGGTCATTTCGCCCAGGTTCCCCGTCAAGAAGCGCGCTCTGGTAGCCTGGGAGCACAGGTTCCTCCCCGCGGTCGGGGTGGGGATCCTGATCGTTTCAACGCCCGCGGGGGTGATGGAGCATACGGAAGCCCAGGAGAAGGGACTGGGCGGGAGACTGTTGGGCTATGTCTACTGAGCAGACCCCCGAGCAGAGCGTCAAGCTTCCCGAAGGTGTAACCGCCTCGTTGGAGGGGAGGTCCTTCGCCGTCAAGGGGAAGCTGGGAACGGTAAGGAAAGACTTCGCGAGGATCAACGTCGAGATTCAGGTAGAAGGAGGGAGCGTCCTGATCAAGCCTTTCTCTGCAAGAAAGAAGGACTCCACCGTCTCGAACACGGTCCACTCCCTCGTCAGGAACATGGTCAAGGGTGTCACTCACGGATACACCTACCGACTGAAGGTCGTCTACGCTCACTTCCCCATCTCCGTGAAGACGAAGGGTGACACCGTGGTCGTGGAGAACTTCGTGGGCGAGCGGTCTCCGAGGGTTTCGCGAATCATCGGCGACTGCAAGGTGACGACGGAGGGCGACGACGTTCTGGTGAAGGGCGTCTCCCTCGAGGACGTCGGTCAGACCTCGGCCAACCTGGAGCTTGCGACGAAGATCAAGCGGAAGGACCAGAGGATCTTCCTCGACGGCATCTACATATACCAAAAAGGAGAGGGCTGGTGAAAGTTAGTTAGCTTGCCCAAGAAGAAGAGCGACCCCTCGGATGCTGACAGACTGAAGAAGCTCGTCGAAATCAGGAGCGAGTTTGCGAGACGAAGGCCAGCCTTCGTGCGTCCGGAGAGCTGGAGGTACGACAGGCTCAGCCCAGAATGGAGAAAGCCGAAGGGGCTCGACAACAAGGTAAGGAAGAGCAAGAAGGGCTGGCCCCGCCGAGCGAAGGTAGGTTACAGGGGTCCTCTCATCTCCAGGTATCTCCACCCGAGCGGGCACTTCGAAGTCATGGTCCACAACCAGGCCGAGCTAGAATCACTCGTACCCGGGAGGGACGTCGCGCGCATGGGCGCGACCGTGGGGGCGAGGAAGAGAGCGCTCATACTGAGGAGGGCGAAGGAGCTCGGAGTCAGGGTCGTCAACCCGAACGGGTTGAGGATAGTAGTAGCAGTTGAATCTAAGAAGTAAGAGAAGGCTCGCGGCCGATGTACTCGGGGTCGGGGAGGACAGGATCATCTTCAACGATGAATACTCGGACCTCATACAGGACGCAATCACCCGCAGCACAATCAGAGGGCTGGTCGGGTTCGGCGCGATCATCGTCGCGCCGGAGAGGGGGGTTTCTCGGGGTCGCTACAGGGACAGGCGCGAGAAGCTGAAGAGAGGACGGGGTTCGGGCTCGCTTAAGGGGAGCAAGACCGCGAGGGTTCCCAGGAAGGAGAGGTGGGTCAGCAAAGTCCGCTCGCTGCGGAGGAGACTGAAGGTGGCCCGCGCGAGGGGGGAGATTTCCAAGGCTTCGTTCTGGAGCCTCTACAAGCAGGTGAAGGGCGGACAAGTCAGGGGGGTCAAGCACCTCCTCGAACTGATGAAGGAGGCGAAGCGGTAGACGAGCCATCATCATCGCCACGTCCAGATTCAGCGGAGGAGGAGGATGGGACTCACAGACTACAGAGCTAGAAAGAGAGCCGTGGCCTCTCATCGAACCCTTCTCGTGGTCCGTTTCTCGGGGAAAAATGTCTCCGCACAGTTCGTCAGGCCTGACGTGAAGGGAGATGGGGTATTGTCATCTGTTCATTCGCATTCCCTTCGGAAGCTGAAGTGGAACGGCTCTCTGAAGTCTGTTCCGGCGTGTTATCTCCTCGGCCTCCTCGCAGGGAAGAAAGCGGTGGAGAAGGGAGTGAAAGGTGCGGTCCTCTACAACGGGCTCAACCCCTTCATCAAGGGTTCCAGGGTCGCAGCTTTTGTGAAGGGTGCGAGGGACGGTGGCGTGCAGATTCCTGTCTCAGAGGACGTCCTCCCGACAGAAGAGCGCCTGAGGGGAGATACCATCGCGAAGTACGCCTCCTCGATGCTGAATAAGGACAAGGAGGCGTATCAGAAGCGGTTCTCCTCCCTTCTCAGCGGAGGCTTCAAGCCCGAAGAATATCCCGCCCAGTTTGAAAGGGCGAAGCAGGCCATCCAGGGAGGGTCGAGGCGATGAGTGGATTCGGAAGGCGGCAGGAGGAGAGGGAGGAGGTCTGGGTGCCGAAGACGAAGCTTGGAAAGATGGTCGCGGAGGGGAAGGTCACATCCCTCGGAGAGATCTTCAGGACGGGTCAGAGGGTCCGAGAGGCAGAGATCATCAAGAAGCTGCTCCCCGACCTCAGGAACGAAGTCGTCGGGGTCGGTGTCGTGCAAAAGCAGACCGACGCGGGGGAGCTGACGAGGTTCGGGGCCGTCGTCGCGGTGGGGAACGGTGGAGGGTGGTTCGGGGTCGGCAAGGGCAAGGCCCCCCAGATGAGGGAGGCGATAGACAAGGCAACCTATGACGCCCTTCTTAACATAATCCCCATCAAGATAGGTTGCGGGAGTTGGGAGTGCAGGTGTGGAACCCGCCACTCGGTGCCCTACAGGATCAAGGGAAAGGCAGGCTCCGTCGCGGTCGAGATCATCCCCGGGCCCAGGTCCCTCGGGCTTGTCGCTGGACCGGCGCTCAAGAACTTGCTCGCCCTCGCTGGCATCAAGGACGCCTGGATCAGGACCTTCGGCTCGACGAGTACGATGTCGTCGCTCGCGAACGCCGTCTACGACGCCTTCAGGAAGTCTCACGCCCTGAGTCTCTAGGTGGTATGATGGGACTCCTCCTCGTCGTCAACCTTCATGGTCAGATAAACGTCCGCCGAGAGGTAAGGTCCGCTCTGAAAGAGCTGCGCGTCGACAGAAGGTTCTCCGCCACAGTGGTCAGGGATGACCCCTCGACACTCGGGCTGCTCGACCTCTCCAGAGACTACGTGGCCTGGGCGCCGCTGGATGAGGAGCTGCTCGCCTCTCTGCTGGAGGCAAGGGGAAAGGTGAGCGAGAGGAAGAAACTCGATGGCGAGGCGATTCGCGAACTCGGCTTCAAGGGGACGGATGAGCTGGCATCAAAGATGATGAAGGGTGAGATGCGTCTTTCATCCGTGAAGGGGCTGAGGCCCTTCTTCAACCTGGCCCCCCCGAGAGGCGGGTTCAAGGTCTCGACGAGGAGGAAGTTCGGAGAAGGCGGGGTTCTCGGGATGAATCCGAAGCTCCCCGATCTCGTCAGGAGAATGATATAGAAGATGCCCACCCGGACCAGGAAGGTCAGGCGAATGCGAGGCTCCAGAACCCACGGCTACGGGCAGGTGGGGCAGCACAGGCATTCGGGGAAGCAGGGAGGCCACGGACAGGCGGGGCTCCACAAGCACAAGTGGTCTTGGACCGTGAAGTTCGAGCCCGACCACTTCGGGCGCGACCCTTTCAGGCCTCCTCGCCGGACGAGGCCATCGAGGTGGATAAACGTCGGCGACCTGGAAGCGCTCGCGTCCGGGATGGCGGGGAAAACGGGCGAGCTCGACCTCGCGGCGATGGGTGTCAAGAAGCTCCTCGGCTCTGGAGATGCGGGTGGTCCCTACCGAGTCAGGGTCGGCTCGTTCACGAAGAGGGCTCAGGCTAAAATAGAAGCGGCTGGGGGAAAGATACTCTAGCGAGAGGCTGACTCGTTGGCTTCCCTTAGAGACTTTGTGAAGACCGCCGCCACCGTCCTCCCCGAGATACCCAAGCCCGAAAGAAAGCCGTCGCTAAACGAGAGGTTCATCTGGACGGGGTTGGCGCTGATCATCTACCTCATCATGTCGATCACGCCCCTCTACCAGTTCGGGGCGGGGAAGCAGGACCCGTTCCAGTTCCTGAGAATAATCTTCGCCTCGACCCAGGGCACCCTGATGGAGCTCGGCATAGGCCCTATCGTTACATCGGGGCTGATCCTGCAGCTCCTGCAGGGAAGCGAGATTATCAAGCTGGACATGGGAAACCCCGAGGACAGATCTCTCTTCGGCTCTGCAACGAAACTCCTCACGTTCTTCGTCATCGCGGCCGAGTCTGGAGCCTACATCATCGGGGGAGCGCTGGGGACACTCGCCCCGACTCAGGGTGTCGTAATCTTCGTCCAGCTTTTTCTGGCAAGTGTGGTTGTCCTCCTCCTCGACGAGCTGATACAGAAGGGGTGGGGGATCGGAAGCGGCGTCAGCCTCTTCATTCTGGCCGGGGTCGCGCAGACGGTCATGTGGTACAGCCTCTCGCCATTCCCTGTGAACACGAGCACGACGGGCTCCGCCGCCGAGATCTTCGGTTTCATCCCTGCCCTGATAAGCTCCGCCTTTGCGGGGAATCTCGGCGATATCGTGGTGAGGGGTTTCAAGTTCCCCAGCCTGCTGACTTTCGTGCTGACCCTCGTCATGATCCTCGTCCTGATATATATCGAGGGGATCAGGGTGGAGCTCCCCATCACTTCGATAAAGTACCGGGGCTTCCAGGGTGTCTACCCGATCAAACTCCTCTACGTTTCAAACATCCCCGTCATCCTCGTCTCCGCTCTCGGGGCGAACGTCGCCTTCTTCTCCAAGCTCCTCTACAGTAACCTCGGGGCCTTTGCGAACTATCCCTACCTCAAGTACCTCGCAGAGTACGACTCCCAGGGGAACGCCGTCAGCGGGCTCGTTTACTACATCTCCCCTCCCCGGGGGCTCGACCAGACGCTCATGGACCCCATTCATTCCGTGGTCTACGTCCTCTACCTCGTGACCCTGGCGGTCCTCTTCGCGAGAATCTGGGTCGAGATTGGAGGGTTGAACCCGAAGGCGGTAGCCAAGAACCTGATGGACGCCGACGTCCAGGTGCCTGGATTCAGGCGCTCCGGCCTCTCGATAGAACAGGTTCTCAACAGATACATCCCGCCGATCACAATCATCGGTGGAATCATCATAGGGCTGATTGCCTCTGTCTCCGACCTCTTCGGCGTCTTCGGATCTGGAATAGGAATCCTGCTCATGGTCGATATCGTGCTCCAGTATTACCAGATGCTCGTGAAGGAGCAGATAGAAGAGCTCTCGCCGAGGCTCGCGGGCATTCTAGGGCAGGCGTGATTCGGATAAGGCTCAGGGTGGTCGTGGTCGGTATCCCGGGCGTGGGGAAGACCACCGTCGTCGAATCGACAGCCTCCGCATGGAAGAACTCTAGGCTCGTCACCTTCGGAACCGTGATGCTCGAGGAGGGCCTGAGGCTCAAGTGGATAAGGCACAGGGACCAGCTGAGGAAGATGCGCGTCGAGGAGCAGACGAAGCTTCAGAGAATCGCGGCCCGGAAGATATCGGCGATGAAGGAGAGTGTCCTCTTCGTCGACACCCACCTTTTCATAAGGACGCCGGAGGGTTTCTGGCCGGGGCTACCGTTCCACGTCGTGACCGCGCTAAAACCGACCCATCTCGTCCTCATCGAAGCCGATAGCGAGGTCGTCCTCTCCCGCCGCACGCGCGACCCGACGAGGTACAGGGACAGGGTGAACAAGGAGGAACTCGAGTCAGAGCTGCTCCTCGCCCGAAGCTTCCTCACGACCGCGTCCTCCATCAGCGGGGCCCCGATGATGATGCTCAGGAATGAAGAGGGGAGGGTCGAAGAAACCGTCCAAAGGTTGATAGACGTCCTAAGGGAGGCGAGGCCATGACCTTCCCTATACCTCTCTCAACCCTCATGGTTACGCTTACGGCCGTCGGGGTTGGTCTCGTCTCGAACTTGCTGACCCGCCGCTTCGTCGACCTCAACGCCGAGAGGAGGATAAAGGCGGAGCTCAACGCCTTCAACGCCGAGCTGAAGGCGGCTGTCAAGGCCAAGGACAAGGAGAAGGAGCAGAGGCTGAGAAAAAAAGAGCAGCAGATGAACCAGATGAAGCTCAAGATGTCATCCGCAAGGACGAAGATAAGCTTCGGGACGATCCTGCCATTTCTCGCGGTCTACTACGGCCTCGCCTCGTTAATGGGAGGGCTCAACGTCGTTGTCGCCCATTCGCCAATCCCCATTCCCTTCATCGTCTCCGCCACTGGTGACGTCTCTCTCTTCTGGTGGTACGCGATGTCCTCTCTGACCTTTGCTGGGTTAATTACGAGGCTCCTGGGAACAGCCACCTGACTATGAGCGCGATCATCGTCTCCGGGATGCCCGCGGTGGGCAAGACGACCGTCTCGAAGCTGGTGGGTGACGCGCTGGGGCTGAAGGTCGTTGGGGGAGGGGATGTCCTGAAGGAGATGGCCGCCGAGGAAGGGTACAACCCCGGCGGGGAGGACTGGTGGGATACGGAGGAGGGGATAGAGTTCCTCAAGAAGAGAAAGAAGTCTGCCGACTTCGACCGCGATGTCGACGAGCGACTCCTCAAGAAGGCGAAGGCAGGTGACGTCGTGATTACGAGCTACACCCTGCCCTGGCTTTCCGAGTACGGGATCAAGATTTGGCTCTCCGGCTCAGTCGAGAGCAGGGCGAGCAGGATGGCGAAGCGAGACCACACCGACGAGAAGAAGTGCAGGGAGATTGTCGCGATTCGCGACAAGGAGAACTACGAGATATACAAGAAACACTACAAGATCGAGTTCGGGAGGGACTTCAGACCCTTCCACCTTATCATCGACACCGACGATATCGACGAGAGGAGGGTAGCCGCGATCGCCCTGGATTACGTGAAGAACCATGGAAAGGGAATTGAAACCCGCGAGCCTCGTGGTAGTTGACGAGGAGCCGACGGACCCTGGGTTCGGGTCCCAACCCGACTCTCGAAGCCTCTCCGAGCTGCTGGAGTACGGAATAATCCCGCTCGACAAGCCCCGCGGTCCGACGAGCCACGAGGTCGTCGCATGGGTGAGAAGGCTTCTGGGAGTCTCGAAGGCGGGGCACAGCGGCACACTCGACCCCGCAGTCTCGGGTCTTCTACCCATCGGGCTTGGGCAGGCGACGAAGGCGCTCACGCTGCTTTTGATGTTCCCCAAGGAGTACTGGGCGGTCATGCGCATTCACTCCTCAGTCCCCAGGGAGGCGGTCGACGCCTGCATCAGGGAGTTTACCGGAGAGATCTATCAGCGTCCGCCCCAGAGGTCCTCAGTCAGGAGAGACGTTCGAACGCGGACCATCTACGAGCTCGAGGTCGTCGAGCAAGAAGGCAACCTCTTCCTGGTCAGATGCCTCTGCCAGGCTGGAACCTATGTGAGGAAACTCGTGTACGACATCGGGGAGGTACTCGGGGTCGGGGCGACAATGGTCGAGCTGAGGAGGACGAAGGTCGGCCCGATCGATGAGAGGGAGGGGCTCGTCAACCTTCACGAGCTGAGCTACGCTCAGTCTCGGCTCGAAGGAGGGGGGGAGGCCGCCCTGAGGAATGCGGTCAGGCCGGTTGAAAGGTACCTTCGCGACATGAGAAGGGTGGTGATAAGAGACTCCGCGGTGGACGCGATCTGCCACGGAGCGAGGCTGGCGATACCCGGGATTCTCTCCCTCTCGGGGGGTCTCGTGAAGGGGGACACGACCGTCATCCTCACGGGGAAGGGGGAGCTAGTCGCGATCGGAGAGGCTCTCATGACGACCGAGGAGATCACCGGAGCCCAGAAGGGGCTCGCGTTTTCGGTCAGGAGGGTGGTCATGAAGCTGGGAACCTACCCGAAGCTGTGGAAGACGGAGCAGCTGCCGAAGCCCTCCTAATCAGGCCTCGCTTATCTTCGTGCGAGCCGCCCACAACGCGGGGAAGAATCTCCTCCTGAGAGTCGTCTTGAGGTAGGCGACGCCGGACGACTGGAAGGAGTATGAGTTCATCGTCTCCTTCACGACCTCGGCGCCCGTCCCGTGTTTCCTCCCTATGATGCGCTCGACCATCCCCATGTGGTGGTTCCTCCAGAGCCAGAAGTACTTGTCGTACTCCAGGAGGGCTTCCGCGAGCTCGATCACGGCGGTGTACCCGCTCTCCGAGTAGACCGCGACGACCGCGTCGACCTCCTTCTCGAAGACGATTCTCTCCCTCTCCTTCGCCTCCTTGTCTGCGGGCGCCTCGACCGCGAACCCGTTGCTCTTCAGAACCTGCCTGAAGCCATCCCAGAGGGCGGGCGACTCCCACCTCCCGAGGAGCTTCTGGTAGTCGGGTCTATCCTGTTTATGAAGGTCCAGGAACTTCTCTTCCTTCTGCCCGGAGACGAACTCGAGTTCCCTGAACTGCAGCGACTGGAAGCCGCTGGCAGGGCTCAGGACACTTCGAAACTTCAGAAAGTCGGTCGGCCTGATCGTCTCAAGGACTTCGAGCTGCTGTATGAGTACCTTCTGGATCGTGACTACCCTCCGAATCAGCCTCGCAGCCTCGTACAGGTCCCCCGAGGACATCAGCGAGATTGCTGTCTCGAGCTCATTCACCATGAGCTTGAACCATAACTCGTACACCTGATGAGCGATGACGAAGAGGAGCTCGTCGTGCTGGGCGGGCTTCGATAGAGGTCTCTGCAGGCTGAGAAGCTCGTCGAGCTTGAGATAACCCTTGTAGGAGAGGGGCTTCCTATGCGCCGATTTCACTGATACAGCCATGGGTAGAGGGCCTTCACTTCAGCGATTGATTTCTTGATCTCGGCGGGGTCAGCATCGTTCGCCTTCATCTTGCCCGAGTTGAACTCGCGGTAGGCTTCTATGTCGAGGAGGCCGTGTCCGCAGAGGTTGAAGAGGATCACCTTCTTCTCCCCACTCGACTTGCACCTCTTTGCTTCATCGATTACCGCACGGATCGCGTGCGCGGTCTCGGGGGCCGGGAGTACTCCTTCTGTCCTCGCGAAGAAGGATGCGGCCTCGATCGCTTCGAGCTGGTTGTAGGCGACCGCATCGATGACCCCCCGGCTGCGAAGGAGACTGAGGGTGGGGGCGGTCCCGTGAACCCTGAGGCCTCCCGTGTGCACGACGGGTGGGACGAAGGTGTGCCCGACCGTGTACATCTTGAAGAGGGGGCTGGTCCTCATTATGTCTGCGTGGTCGTAGATGTATTCCCCCTTCGTGAGCTTCGGGGCGGCCGACGATTCAGCGCCCAGGAACTGGACCCTCTTCGGACCCTTCTTCGCGACGCCGTCACGGTAGAAGGGCCAGAATATTCCCGAGAAGTTGCTTCCACCTCCCACGCATCCGACGACCATGTCCGGATAATCGTCGAGTCCCCGCAACTGAGCAATCGCCTCCTCTCCCACGACCGTCTGAGTGGCCAGAACAAAATTCATGATGCTCCCCACGGCGTTCCTCGCATCGGGGTCGCTACGAGCGTCCTCGAGAGCCTCGCTCTTTGCGATGCTCATCGTCCCGGGGCCGTTCGGGTCTTTCTTGAGTATCTCACGCCCCACCGCTGTCCGTCTGCTGGGGCTGGAGAAGATCTCGGCCCCCCAGCCTTCAGCCAGGTCCTTTCGGTAGGGTTTCCCCTCGTAGGAGGAGCGGGACATGTATATCGTGCACTTCACTCCAAAGATTGAGCAGCCGAAGGCGAGCGCCGTCCCCCACTGCCCAGCCGTGGTGCTCGTGACTAGCCTTTCTATCCCCTCCTTCGCTGCATAGTAGGCCTGGGCCACCGCGGCGTTCGCCTTGTGCGAGCCGGGAGGGCTCCCTGTTTCGTTCTTGTAGTAGATTCTCGCTGGCGTGTGCAGAGCTTCCTCGAGGTGCCTCGCCCTGACGAGCGGGGTCGGCCTCCATATCGAGTAGACCTGCCTCACCTCCTCTGGGATCGGTATGAAGCGCTCCCCCGAATACTCGTGGCGAGCGAGCTCGCCGATGAAGGTCCGGTGGAGTAACTTCTTGTCGGCTGTTGTCCTCGTCTGCGGGTCCAGGACTGGGGGGAGTTTCGCCGGGAGGTCGGGGACGATGTTGTACCACTGGCGGGGTATCTCTATCGGCTCCTCGAGCCTTGTTACCATCAAGAACGCCTCTCTACGAGGTCAGCCTTTCCAGCGGGCGGTTGTTCACGAGCTGTTCGTACGTGATCGGTCTCTCCAAGAGACTGTGACTCGTCATCCACCCCTGAATCGTCGAGAAGGTCTCCTTGGCGTAGGGCTTCATCTCCCCCCACTGCACCACCTCGATGGAATTTTCTATTCTATGGGTTGCTTCGGTGGCTTTTCTCTTCAGCTGCTTCGGATAGCCTCCGAACGTCTCCAGCAGGATCTTCAGGTAGAGAGGCTTGTATTTCATCGGCTTCTCCTTGATTGCGCTGATGGCCCTCCCGACGGCGCGGAGGAATACCGAAATCTCCTTCTCGGAGAGGTTGCTCCTCGCGATGTACGCCAAGACATCGACCATGTCGGTCTGGAAGACGTTTCTGTAGCCGAGTTCCTCGGCGACCTCCGTGTAGGGAGAGATGAGGGAGGCGGCGCTGCAGCGTCCCTCCATCAGGGCAAGCAGCCTGTTGTGAGGCGCACCGCCGTGTACGAGCTTGATCCTTTCGTAGGGGACGTGCTCCTCGAGCTGCCTCAGGTTACAGTAGTGCGAGCCGGTCCTCAGGTTGACCAGAATCTCCTTATCCGCGAGGTCGGTGACCTGTTTGATCTCCGAGTCCGGTGGAACGAAGATCGAGAAAGCGTAATTCATGGAGCTCGTCGCACCTACGATTCTGTTCTTCCCCCCATCCGAGAGTCGGTCGAGCGCGGCCCATGCGCAACAGTTGTAGGCGTCGACCTTCCCCTCGTCCACGAGCCCTCCGTACCACTCGACCTTGTTACCGGGTTCGACGTCTTTGGGATCGAGAGCGTAGAAGGTAACATCGATTCCTTCGTCCGCGAAAAATCCTTCCTCCTTGGCCACTATCTCGGGGAAAGACCAAGGGATGAAGGAGTTCTTTATCCTTAGCTGCATCGTCCGCACCTAAGCCAAAGGGGACGGAGGATGCTTGTATGTGTTGCGTCAGGATAATTCGAACTCAATGTGAGGCGGCAGCTCTCACATCGACGGTCCCCGAGTAACCCCTGCCCTCTTGGGTGAGACCGTGCTCGAGGAGGAACGAGTGGATTTGAAGGAACTCCTCCTTCTGTAGGGTTCTCGCCTCCGCCCAAACCGGTAGTGTCAGTCTGGAGGCGACAGCCGAGCGACTGGCCGCCAGCTCGGGGAGATATCGATCGACAACCTCCTCGAACTCTTTGACGTACCTCCTTCTGTACTTCTCCCGCTCCGCGTTTATGAGGGTGATTGCCCCATTGATTGACTTCACGAACGCGGCCAGCGCGTCGTGACCCAGCTTCTCGTTGAAGACAACCACAGTTGGTTCCGTGCGCGAGAGAGCGAGGACCCTTCTGTAACCGATCGCCTCCGCAGCCTCAGCGTACGGCCCCGCGAGGGTCGCTGCGTCGACCTCCTTCGACATCAAAGCCTTGAAACATCTCTCCACCCCGCCCATGTGAGAGAGTCTCACGCGCTCCTCAGGCACAAACTCGGAGAGATTCTTCAGTGTAACGTAGTGGGCATCGGCATTCTTGTTCACCGCTATGGGGGTTCCGCTCTCTGTGAGGTCGAGAACTGAGTGAATCTTGGTGTCGGGGCGCGTGTAGATTGCGAAGGTCTTGATGAGTGACGACTTCAGTGCGGCGCCGATGAGCCCCCTTCCGGTCTCGCTCGTGCTGTAGATTCCCTGCCAGGCGCAGCAGAAGTAGAAGTCGCGTGATTTCGTCTCGAAGGCGTCCCTGTACCACTGCGCCTTCCCTTCGGGTTGTCCCTGCGGAACTATGTCGTGAACTTCAAGCTCTATCCCGTCCCGCTCGAAGAGGTGCTGCTCTCTCGCGACAAGTATCGGAAACATCCAGTAGAAGTATGGCTGATAGTAGCCGTGAGTGATCTTTGTAAGGGCTTTCAAGGTTCTGTCTTCTTGCTCGCCTCCCTTAATTTAAGGGTTCCCGAGCAGAGGGCTTTGGCACCTAACCATTTTGAGCCTTCTGACGATATCTCTTGACCTCGGCTCCTAACACCATACCGTTGCCCTTGATGAAGTTCATGGTAAGAAAAGGTCAGTGGCACGACTACGAGAACGGCAAGAAGAAAGAGTACGGCGAATTCGTAAGAAAGGCGAGGGAATTCACCTACGCCCGACCAGCACCGCCCATCTACCGCAACACCACGCCGAAGGGAGGCAAGCCCAACAAGAACGACCCGAGGGCGCTCGTCATCTGCCTCCTCCTGAAGATATGGCTCGGCAAGCCGTATAGGGACCTCGTCTCCTTCCTGAGCGATTCGACCTACCTCTGGCTCCTCATCGGTCTCAAGGTCCTTCCCGGCAGGATGGACCTCCAGAGGGCGATGAACCGCCTGACGAAGAACTATCTCGACTCGCTGAACTCCTTCATCCTCGAGCAGGGATACTATGGGAAAAAAGCAAGAAGCGCCGACTTATCTGCGCCATTGATAGCACTGGCTTCTCCATCTGGAGGTACGTGAGATGGCTCAGCATAGCACACGGAAGAAGGAAGAGGAGGAAAGACTTCCTCAAGCTCCACTTCATAGTTGACTGCAAGAGCCTGTTGATCCTCTCCTTCAAGGTCACGTCACCATTCAGGGCAGACTCGAGGCAGGTGGAGGAGCTACTGAAGTTCATCGGCAGCCTCGGGAGACTGTGCGCCGACAAGGCGTACCTGTCGCGGAAGATATGCGACCTCATCGCAAAGCACGGCGGTAGACCGTACATCTCGATCAAGAGGAACGTCGTCAGGATCAGAGCCCAGGGTTCGAAGGCCTGGAGGGAGATGCTGGTGATGTGGCGGAGGAGCAGGAAGCTCTACAAGAAGAGGTACCACAGGAGAAGCCTCGCCGAGACAGCGGTGTCTACGGTCAAGAGGAGGTTCGACCACACGCTCTACTCCAGGAAGAGAAAGGGACAGAAGAATGAGCTCAGGCTGAAGGTCTTGACCTACAACCTGTCAATAGTCGCCAGACTTCCTGCCAGGTTCGGGTAGCGTGCCAAAGCCCGAGCAGAGTAGGTCGTAACATCATTCTGCGACGAGACTATTATCGTGTTAACACCCAAGGATGCATTGGCCGGGACCGTGCAGGAGAAATAAAGCGGATATGGAGATTACGCTACAACCTGCGAGCCGGGAGAGTCGAAAATTACTACGGCAGATGCAACCTTTTGAAGATGGACAAGGCCGCCGGAAGTTCCTCGAGGTCCGAGGGGTCAGGGTGAAAGGCACTTCCGGAAGCATACTTCACCTCGAATGGATAGGCGGCGCCAACTCCGGGCCTAGAGGGCGCTATACCGGCTATCTTTCCGATCATCCTCTGAGCCTCGCTGCTCAGGAGGAAGTCCAGGAATGTCTTTGCTGACCGATTTCCTTCGGCACCGCCTACCAGTCCGGCGGAAGTGAAGGTGAGCATTGGAGGAGCCTCCTTCATCCTCAAGAGCGAGACAGGCGAGCCACTCGTCTTCTCCCTGAAGTATGCGAGAGAATAGACCGTCAAGCCAATTCGAACAACTCCGTCCAACAACCCCTGCATGAGATGGTCGATGCAGTCGTAGGTCCTCGGCCGGTTTGCGCCCGCCAAGCTCTCCAAGAGGTTCATCCACTTCTTGCTTCCTACCTCTCTCTTCAGAGAAGCGATGTAATGGGCCCCGAGGTTGCCTGCCTTGCTCGCCGTGAGGGATTGCATTCCGAGTTTGCCTCTCATCTTCTCGGAGGAGAGGTCGTCGAGGTTCTTGGGAACATCCTTCGACAGAAGTCGCCTCGCATCATAGGCCATGCTCATGAAGGTGACCCCGACCGCGGACCAACGCTGACCTCCGTCCCGGAACTTCTTGGGGTATGCGTCAACCTCGGCTGGACGGTAACGAGCGAGGATTCCTTCCTCGCTCAACCATTGCGCCATGTAATGTGGGACGAGAACGACGTCCGCGGTTCTCATCCCGTTCTCTCTCTCCCTTCTTATTCGCTCGCGGATCTGAAAGGGATGGTCATCGAGATAGACGGGGAACTCCTCGAGCTTGTGTCTCTTCCTGAAGGCCCAGAAGAGCTCCGACAACCCAGGGCGGAGGCCCACGGATCCGTAGACTACGACTCTTTCGATCTTCTTCGTTTACGAATCACCTCTTCCCTCGCGTCTCGAGATTGTCGATAAAGCACTTCAGCCTGCTCTTCACCCCTTCCTATTGCCCCTGGGGCGCGCCTCGACAGTTACTTCCGGCGAATCGAGGGAAGGCCCCTCAAATGCCAGGGAGTTTTGGATGAAGAACTCGCATGGGGAGGGGTCTGTAATTCTGCGGAGGAACATGTCGCTCTGACCTTTGAAAGGACGATTTAAACCTCCGCGCATTTCTCTTGGCTAGGAAGACGAGTAGATGTCTTCCTCTTGCGGTTTGTCCCGGCCGAGATCCTTCTCTTTGATAGGGATGCAGAATGAGATTCGAGAGAGGCTTAGGGGTAGCCCAGATGCCACGGGGTATTGGCTGGAGAGCCGAACTGCCGTTCAAGAAATGGCTCATCCGGGTCTCCAAGTTAGCCCTGAGCCCGTCGCTCTATGAGGAGCGATCTATGCCATGGATACTTCTGGCGATGAATTCTATGAACATGGAATTTTTCCACAGTGGCGTCCGTTGTTAGTAGGTTGCCAGTTTGCCAGCTTGCCTATTCCATTGGAACCTTGGAAGCCAACAAAGAGGTTAACGCCATCGGTCCCCAATGTGTAGAGTGGTCTGCACTGCGGGCCCAACCCAACATCTTCGACTATCGGACACAGGATCGTGGCCGTAGGGTTCATGGTAAGTTGATCGAATGTGTAGATATTACCATCACCGATACTTGACACGGCGACCGTGGTCCCAACCACGATTATCGAGTATCCAACTGCGGGAGGTGTCAACGATCCAGTGGTCGAGCCGGTAATTGTCCAGGTGCTTCTCGGAATTTTATAGACGTTTGACTTGCCGCTATTGACACCTGGATTGTTGTTGTTCTCGGCTACGTAGACAAAAGCCGAGTCCTCGAAGACACCGACAGGCGAAGTCATTCCGGAGACCCTCATAGTCGCTGTGTTGGCCGTAGGATCTATCTCATAGAGAAGCCCGACCCCGTTGGGAGTGTTTGTCTCTGGAGCCGTGGCGACGAGGTCACCGACGCCGTCGGTTGCTATCCCTACCATCTCGTGACCCGTGTTAATCAGGGTCGTCAATCCGGTGACCGGGTCGATCTTGGCGACGCCTCCGTTGTAAGCCACGTAGAGAAATCCACCGAGCATTGCTGTAAACCAGGGAACCGAAAGCCCCGAGGTGAGAACGGTTGCGATAGTAGGAAGGGACTTTGATACAGAGAAGATTTGGCCAGAACTTCTGCCGGAAAGGTAGATGTTGTTGGCGTCGCCCGACGCGCTAATGATGTTGAATTTTCCGACAATGGCTGAGAGGTCGTAGCTGTTGATCGTGGGTGGAACTGTACCGAAATTAACGCTGTCGAGGAACCCGGTGTCATAACACGGCGCCCATGCCGTCAAGCTCGGAGCGTCATAGAAGAACCCCGTTACCGCACCGGTACAGTTAGGAAGTAACACCTCCGTTACCGATACGGCGAAAGCGGGTTGCGAAAGAAGGATTGATCCGAGGATGACGGTCGCGATCCACCGGGGAACCCGCTTCGTCATATCACGAAGTCACGAGGTACACTATGGACTTTCTTAAGCCTTTATCGCTAGTTCGAGTTCGCCGATGAGTTCTTGTAACGCACTTCAGCACGCTGGACTCTGCTGACTAACTGCGCGCCGCAATGCCTCGATTCCGGCAGTTGCCATCTGGTGTGGAAGGAGCCTTCTGAGGCTCATCGCGTCGAGGAAAACGACTCCCGACCCTGAGGCTTGCGATTTAGACTCCTCAACGGCCCAGCACTAAGTAGGCTGATGAGTTGCCGACGCCCCTTCGAATCAGACTTCTTCAGTCCACGAATGAATCCGAGGGGGTATCCTAGAAAGATTCTCTAAGAATTCAGGAATCATCTGGGAGATTGAATAATAATCTCCGTGTGAGCCTTGGAGAGGGAGGTGTGGAGGGCGAGACGAGAATACTCTGTTGGAGATTCGGAGGTTTCTGCCTACTCAACATCGGTTATCTCCCTTTCCCCATCGATATCGTTATTGCACTCAAATTACGGCGTCCCGTCTCACTTGGACGCCTTCGAGCGGCTCCTGTGGTGGCTATTCGCCGGAAGTGTCGGGGCTGGAACCAGGGCCCAGGTCCTATCAGCGATTAAGGAACAGCCCAGAAATGCTCAACAACTCTCCCAGCACCTTCGCGTCGACTACACAACTGTCCGCCATCACTTGAAAGTTTTAGAGAGGAACAGACTGATTATCGCGGAGGGCGAGACATACGGGAAAGTCTACTTTCTCTCCGATGCGATGGAATCGCACTGGGCACGCCTCGAGGCAATCCTTGAAAAAAAGCGCGGAGGGAGCATGAGGTGAATTCTCAAACGACGCCGACTGAGCAAAAAAGAACGCGAATCTCTAAACTTTGGGTTCCCATTGTCCTTCTCTTAGGCACAGCCCTCGGTGGCGTGCTTTCGCTCTTCATCCCGGCCGTCGAGCCATTCAAACGGTTCGGATTCGGGCCCTTTAACGAACAGCCGATACTGCAATTCCATGTAATCCTGTCAACGATAGAGGTTGCGTTACTCATCGCCTTGTCTGTCGTCTACGTGAGAATCTTCATCCAGACCAAGGCTAACTTCGCCTTCGGACTTGTAATAGTCCTCTACGCCCTGTTGATTCACTCCTTGCTTCAAAACCCGCTCCTGCTTGGTCTGGTGGGACCCGTAGGAGTCGGACCCTTCCTTCCCCTCGCCGACATCTTCACAATCTTCGCTTACACCCTCTTTCTGTACCTCAGCCTTGAGTGACATCGTTGGAGTATCCAGCAAGCTTAAGATTACTTTGTGAATCCCGCTCCGCTGCAGGGGTCGCCTAGCTCGGTAGGGCGCAGTTCTACAACGTAAGCCTGGAGTCCGATGAGGCGCGTCAGCCTGTCTCCGGAAACGGGGTCGTGGGTTCGAATCCCACCCCCTGCGCTTTAGCAATAGTTTGCCGGCCGCTTGATGCGGGTCATGTGTTTCTCACGTACTGCATTGGCGGTTAATAGTCCCGCTGCATTCTATCTCTGATGAGAAACGGCGAGTCGCTCGTTGAAACGGCAGTCAAGATGCTCGTACTCTTCTTCATAATGTATCTCCTCCTCAGTACGTGGTACTTCACTTTCCTCCAGTACAGGAATGGGTCCTCGTCAGCGAACACTCCGGACGACATGTCCCTCGCGGGACTCGCACAGCTCTCTTTCAACGACACCAGCACCAACTCCCAGCTGCGCGACCCCGGCTTCTGGAGCACTGTCCTGGCCGAGTCGGGGAGGACAACCACCTTCTTGGTGCACGACACGATCTTCGGCCTCATGCAGTCGAGCAAGCAGTGGAACGACCTCTTCTCCGAGAACATGGACAACCCACCTCCGTGGCTCTCGCAGAGTCTTCCGCTGTACCTCGCGAACTTCTTCGCAAAGCTGGATGCGCAGGTCATCGGCGCCGAAAACGCAGCTGCCGCGGCGAGGGTGATGAAGAACTTCACTTCCTTCGTCGCGGGCCTCTCCGCAGCGGGGGTGGACTTCGCCTCGTACAACGGGCTCTCCGCGCTGAGGCAGTACCTCAGCACAGGAAGCGTGACAGAGTCGGCCGCGACCACCTTCCCGGGCCAGATCTACAAGCTCTACTCTCTCGCCTTCAACTCAAGCTACCCAGAGGAGGTAAGGGCTCAGTTCTTCGGAAGGGCTCTCGCGATAACCGGCATCGTGATAGTCACCGCGGGGCACGGAGGCTTCACAGACAAGTTCGAGGGGATGCTCTCGAGACTGAACCTCCTCGAGGCCTGGCCCAAGATCAAGGCCTACCTGAAGGACATCGGGACGACCTCACCAAGTGTTGCATACGGAGCCGCGATGGTTCTTGAGAAGCTGGCTTCCAGATTTCCGGAGACGTTCAAAGACGCGTCGGGCCTCACGGCCGACAGAATTGACGCGATGGTGCAGGTACTCAAGGACAAGGACTTACCCCAGACGAGATCAAGGGAAAGGTTGCCGAAGTTGCCAAGGTAGCCGAAGAATCGAACGATGTCGGAAGCTCTGCCGAAGCCGCAGACAAAATCAGTTATGATTGCGAGGGGGCGATACGAGTCAAAATTGGCAAGAACCTCCAACCATTTCTCCATTCTGAAGGGACGCTTGTGAATGCCATCACCGCATCATTGTTGGAGAAGATTGTCCCCGGGTTTCGGACAGGCTCTGTCAACGCTATGAAAATCACCGTACATAGAGGAAGCGACCTATTCAATAGCTACAACATCTACGAAGGAGGCAAATCGTTTGAGCCAACCTTACCAGAAGAGCAAGTTAAGCCAGGGGAGGTTATCCCTATTTCCATCGAGATCGTGCCGGTCGAGGCGTTTGTCAGAGGGCTCCGAAGCTTCGAGCTCACCAATCCGGCTATGATGAAATGGTCTGCTGACCGAGAGACAATTAATCAATTTAGCCTATTGGGTAATGTCTTCACGATGAAGATAGCTCAAGACCATTCTCTAGCTGACGTCAAAGAATTCATCTTTGGAGGAAATGTCGAGAGATACCCAGGGCTAAGCACTCAGCAGGGCGGTGTCTACATGCAGTTCAGCATGACGGACTTCATGGGGAATACCGAGGAATTCAGAATCCGTCACGACGCTTTCGATACCCCCACCCTTCAATTCCCGATGGGGGACAAATTCAAGAGCGTCTTCTTGGTGTCGTACGACGGCTATAGGCTCTCGGTTATTTATGGCCCGGAGAAGAGTGTCGCGACTATCTACATTCATCCGCCCTCCGAAGCAATGTATACGCTGGGCGAGGCACACACGTATTCCGGACCTTATCTAGGCGTCGTCTCAGGCCGGTACTCGGCCGCCTACGCGATCGACGATATTGAATTTGTGAGGAACTTGGAAAAGACGATGCTCAAGAATGGCAACACCTACGATACAGGCAGACTCGGCGCTGAGATAGCATACGTGGAGGGAACGAGCAAGCTGGGCCTGAAGGATTTGATTCTGGTGGAGCCTTCCAAAGGCGGAAGGGATCTCTATACGCGGGACGGAACAGTTGCGATACAGGCTAGGTTTCTGATCCAGAGATTGCCGGCAGATCAGTTTAAGACGGCGATTCAGAACGCTTTAGTCGACCTCACTGGCAAACTGCAACAAGACTACGAAAACCAAGATAAGATGATACGAGGATATGCTATGCTGTCGTATGTTGACACCGATGGAACTGTGAAAAGCATTATTCTGGAGGTGCCAAAACGATGAAGAGATACATTCTCATCAAAGAATACAATCCAGCGTACGATTTCTGGCTGCGCGCTCACCTCAAGGAAAAGAGAATCATGGGAGACCGGGATTACTCGTGGAAAGAGGCTCAACAGATACTGATAGATTTGGATGAGAGGGGAGCGACCGACGAATTCTTCCAGAGCCACTTCCTCGCTTGGCGAGACCATCCTGAGTATCCGCCAGCGTACCTCTACCTTCTTCGTCTGATTTTGCCCATCTATGCACACGGGAAAATCGACTTGGGTAAGATGGCACAGCTTGACGGGGAAGCCAGAATTCGGCATCAGAGGATCCTGTTCAGTCTTGAGGATGCCGCAAGCGATTTCTATGACTTTTACGCCAAGGTCATCACCCAGCCCCTTGAGCGGGAT
>VBPQ01000010.1 GCA_005877185.1 Nitrososphaerota archaeon | reverse complement strand
CTCAGGCAGCTGCAAAAGATAACACTCGACAAGATTCTCGGCGACATGAAGATCACGCTTGATCAGCACTATGATAGAGGGGTGACCGAGGCAACACCAGAACGAACCTACATACACACATCTGAGTTCGTTCGATTGATGATTCAACGGTCTTCGGGACCAAGCGATCCCGCCACCGTCATCCTTTGTCCTGCTCGGGGTCACGGTGTGATAAGGGAGGGTTACGAGGGGGTTTTCTACCCCACGTATTACGTGCAGGAGATGCCGTAGCTAGAGCACATCAAGAACGTGGAAGTCGGGAACCTCACGCCACCGACAACCGAATCAAAAGGATGAATGGGATTCTCAGGGAACGGATAAACATTCAGCGCGCCACTCGCAAAAGTGGCAAGAATCCAATACAACTTTGTGAAGCAACACCAAGTCTTAGAAGGTCAAACACCTGTACAGCTTGCGGGAATCAACGTTCTTGGTGATAACAAATGGTTGACGCTATTGTGAAAGACAAAACAAAGTCGATAGACGCGATTTCGTAGCGCGGATGCTTACGACAGTGGGAGTTGTCTTGGTAATCGTCCTCATCTTGCAGAAGTGGCTCGACAACCTGTTCCCAGACAAATACTATCTCGAGAAGGTCGCGCTCTACATCGCCCTTTTCTTTGGTTCCGGGTATCTCTACGAAGCCCCAAGACGAGTCAAACGGAACTTGGGGGAAGGCAAGGGGTCTGACCAAACCTTTTCGGGACACTCTCACCCACAAACCCTCAACGGGACAGAACCCTACGAACTGAAAAAAACGCCTATAAACCCAAACCCCTCGGCGCAGTCAAGTGAGGGTTTCTCCCCAAGAGTTTCGAACTGGCCTCACTTACGACGATGTCCTACTCGTTCCCAAATACTCAGAGATCAAGTCGCGCAGAGACGTAAGCACGAAGACTAAGTTTTCACGAAACATTTCGATGAGCATCCCCGTTGTCAGCGCCAACATGGACACCGTGACCGAGTCCTCGATGGCGATCGCTCTCGCTCGCCTTGGTGGGATAGGTGTCATCCACAGGTTCCTCCGGGTCGCAGACCAGGTCGCGGAGGTTTCGAAGGTGAAGAGGTCCGAAGGGATCGTGATCGAGGACCCGATTACCCTCCTGCCAGACCGCACCGTCGGTGAGGCTCTCGACGTAATCAACAAGTACGACATAGGAGGGATCGTTGTCGTC
>VBPQ01000192.1 GCA_005877185.1 Nitrososphaerota archaeon | reverse complement strand
TCGTTGCCCTTTTCAAGGCCGATCGAAGATGCGTCGACTCTCTAGATAAGGCCACGTGAGCACACTAAGCACAGTGCATCGTCTCCCTCGTCATGACTTCTCCTATGGTCACACCCCCGACGAATTGTGGGAGCCGGATGGCCCGGTCTAGCAAGCTCGATGGGTTCGCCAATTGCGCCTGAGCCTTCGCAAACAAACCTGTCAGATACTCGTGCAGGAGGAATCCGCTACTGTGTTTGTGGTGTCTTCGTCCTTACAAACCAAGTGGCGAAGATGACGTTGACCACTGCCACCACCGTAACCCCTGCTACACTCGCAACCAGATGAATGTCCAGTCTGTGTGCCAACTCAGTTGGAGTGCCTCCTCTCGTATCAAATCCACTTCTTTCTGATCCGTTTATGAGACTGAGGAGAGCGAAACGACTTTTGCCGCATGAAGGGAATCTAGGAGAGTCTTGGGCCACGCCAAAAAATGTAGGGAGCGCCTCGGCGATCAAAAGCCAAGGCGAGGAACTCAGCTCTTTCCGCTTTAGCTGACTGTGCCTAGGAAGATGTCGGTGTTGCCGAAAGTCGTTGGGCACTTTGTGATGACGTCGGGCTTCGGCCCTGTGCCGGCACGGAAGGCATCGACCGCTGGACACGTGGATGCATTACGAGAGT
The DNA here is from genome assembly GCA_005877185.1 of Nitrososphaerota archaeon. Classification (GTDB taxonomy): domain Archaea; phylum Thermoproteota; class Nitrososphaeria; order Nitrososphaerales; family Gagatemarchaeaceae; genus TA-13. Next base: position 2,249 of record VBPQ01000192.1, on the reverse strand, counting down.
CTGTCCAAACGGCGAACAGGTGGCTCCCGTCTGCAACCGCGGTGCGCCTCCTTGACAGGTTTTGTTCGTGAGCGCGTTCGGCCGCTAATCGGTCAAGGACTCTCAGTTTTCGGTTTTTATCGTCAGGAGATAATGAAGCAATTCCCAGCCACTTGCCGGAATAACAAAAACCGGGTAGAGCCGTGACAGAGTCACAGCTCGCTCTCTAGAAGTTCCCTGTCGCTGTCGCTATGTCTTGCTGGTGAACCGGAGTAGGTGTGAACTGGAAGCCGTACCACCACACAACCGTCTGGACGTTGTTCGTGTCCGTCCACACGGCATGGAAGACGTTGTCCGAGCCCACGGCTAGGTCTGTGTAGTCGCCGATGAAGCCGCCGCCGAACTGATAGCGGGAGTTGACCGGGTGGGTGCTGACCACGTTTGTCGTTCCTGTGGTCAGGTCGGCCACGGCGTAGTCGAGCCGGCCGTTGTTGATGTAGTTCCCGAGCAAAAGGCAGTTTATCCTGCCCACCGCGACGGGCGATGCAGGCTTCGCGCATCTTTGCCATGGGGACTCGACGTCGACTTTGTATGCTGATACGTAGACGTTCCCGTTGGAGGCGACTGCCACCGCTGGGAAGAAGCTCTCGACCGGGACGCTTGGGGCTGTAAGGCTGCCCGACCCGTCAGGCTGGGTCACAGGGTAGCCGACCGTCGCCCGGTCCGCCGTTTCGTCTGAGGGGAAGAGGAACGATGGTGTGCTCCAGGTTGCACCGCCGTCGGTCGATGTGCTCCAGGCCGCAGCTGAGTGGCAGCCCGCTGACGGTCCCAAGAAGCAGGCGGTATCCAGACCGTACGACGTAGCTCCGTTGTCGACCTCGGCCGACCAAGCCACGTAGAGCTGCCCTGAAGGAGAGATGTCTGCTGCTGGGAAGCTGTTGACTCGAAACACCGTGTTCTGGGGTGAGGAGATATCGATCAGTGGTGAAACCGGAACAGGAGTGCTGAACGTCGCTCCTCCGTCGGTCGACTTGGTCATCCAGATGCTATTGACGGTCGCAAGGCGCGTCGACCCTTCCCAGAAGACGTAGACCGTCCCGTCGGCCCCGACTACGATGCGCGAACCCTGGTCGTAAATCACGTTACCGACGATGCTCTGAAGGGCACTGAATGTTGATCCGCCGTCAGAAGAGTAGACGAAGAAGATGGGGCTCTGCTTGTACGCGCCGTTGAACGGGTTGAATACGAACCGCGTCCAGCTGACGTAAACGCGGTTTGCGAAGGGGCTGCCCGCGTGAGAGTCGACACCGATCCACTCCTTGTCGTTGAGAATCGAGGGAGATGTGGTCGGATTTATGAAAGTCGGTGAACCCCACGTCACGACGCCGCTCGAGATGGTGCCCTTGCTTACTTCTACTGTGTTGGGCGGGGTAAGTCGGTCGAAGCCGAGGCCGGAAAAGAAGACGTTTCCTCTGGCATCGAATGCCAGGGCCGGGTCGCCTCCTGCGTCATACGGGCCTCCCGTGAGGTGCTCAACGCCCGGTATCAGGGTGCCGAGGTGTTCCGGGTCCGTGGCGGTGCAACACCATGTCGTTCCGCCGTCGTTTGAGATATAGGTTCCAGAGTAGGCGTCGCCGAGGGCGCTGCATGGTGTTCCGCTAATAGTGCATGACCATGTACGCGAGACGTAGTCGTTCGCGGCTGCTACGATCTGGTTCGGGTTGTTGGGGTTGACGGCGATCGCCGGTTCGTTCTGTGTGGCGGCCGCCGTGTCCTGGTTGACCGTGACGTCCGGAGGCGTAATCGAGCTTCCGTCGAGCGGGCTCGAGAGGACAAAGGCCGGCGTTATGGGGCTGGAGGTGGCGGTGGGAGGGCCAAGGTCGGAAGCGTCTGCCTCCTGCTGAACGAAGGCTGAGAGGCGGATGAAGAGGCCGGGGGTGCTGTTGACGGATGCGTTCTTACCGGCCAGCGTGTTGATATCGAACGACGAAGGGGAGGACGCGACGACTGGCAATGAAGCCAGGGTAGTGAGAGTAAGGAGGAATAGAATTGGTAAAGAGGCATACTTCATGCTCATGTTCTTCGAGCGAGGGTTAACTCAACTGCCTTAAAACCTGCCGTTGATCACTGCAGTGTTTATTCCATAACTTTGTTCTTCATCCTCTATTTTTATCCTTGGAAGGCCCCGTGCCTGTCGCCCCAGGCGAGTGCCAGGGGAGAGATATCATGAATCTCTCTCCCAGGAGAAACCCGAGCTATATGTGAAAGTG
>VBPQ01000044.1 GCA_005877185.1 Nitrososphaerota archaeon | reverse complement strand
TGGCGGCCATCTACATCAGGAAGAACCATTCAAAGATGGAGAAGAAGATATACGGTGTTCCCGAAGAGCTGGAGAAGGAGATAGCCTACGCGACTCTCGACTCGCTCGGCATCGTGATAAGCGAGCCGACGGAGGAGCAGGCTGAGTACGCCCAGAGCTGGGCGGTCTAGGCAAGGTTTTATAATCTGAAAGACGAGATTTAGAGCAAGGTGGTCGGGAAGCTCAAAAAGAAGGGTAACACGATAATTACTGCGGCGTTACCTTACGCTAATGCGGACCTCCACCTCGGGCACATCACGAGCACCTACCTCCCGGCCGACATTCTCTACAGGTACCTGAAGCTTACTGGGAGGACGGCGGTGCATGTCTGCGCCTCGGACGACTACGGAACCCCGATCCTCATCGCCGCTGAGAAGGAGGGTGTGAAGCCAAGCGACTACGTCGCGGAGAGAAACAAGAGGTTCAAGGAGGACCTGAGCTCACTCAAGATCGAGTACGACATCTTCGACCAGACAAGCTCGGCGGAGAACGCTAAGTTCGTGCAGTACTTCTTCACGAAACTCAATGAAAACAGGTATGTTTACGTCGCCGACGTCGACCAGTTCTACTGTGAGTACGACAAGAAGTTCCTCCCCGACAGGTACGTGAAAGGAACCTGCCCCTACTGCGGCACAAAGGACCAGTACTCCGACGGATGCGAGAACTGCGGTAGGACCTTCGGCCCGACGCAGATCCTCGACCCGCACTGCGCAATCTGCGGGCGGACCCCTGTCTTCAAGAAGAGCACCCACTACTTCTTCAAGCTCTCCGCCTTTGCCGCGAAGCTCGAGAGGTGGCTGAGGTCTAACAAGAACCTTCAGCCGGAACCCAGGAACTACGTCCTGAACTGGATCAAGGACGGGCTGCAGGACTGGGACATCTCAAGAGACATCGACTGGGGGGTGCCGATCCCGCTCGAGGAGGCGAAGGGGAAGGTCCTCTACGGCTGGTTCGACAACCACCTCTGCTACATCACATCCTCCTTGAAGCAGGCTAAGAAATCTGGGAAGGCCGGAGTGAGGTACTGGAACGGCTCGACGATATACCACTTCATCGGGAAGGACATCGTCTACCACCACTACCTGTTCCTGCCCAGCATGAGGATCGGGGAGGGAGAGTACAAGCTCCCGGACTTCATCCCCACGAGGGGTTATCTCCTGATTCAGGGGAGGAAGATCTCCAAGAGCAGGAACTGGGTGATAAACGTGAGGGACTTCGTGCAGTGGTATCCGGCGGACTACCTGAGGTTCTACCTCACGAGGATAACGCCGTACGCCCAGACGGACCTCAACTTCGACTGGGACGAGTTCAGGGAGAAGATAAACAACGAGCTCGTCGCGAACGTCGGCAACTTCGTCTACAGGGCGCTGGTATTCGTGAAGAACAAGCACGGTTACGTCGTCCCCCGGCGCACCGCGCCCGGGAGGGAGGAGAGGTCGATGCTGACCAGCCTGAAGCGGACCGCGACCGAGACGGCCTCCCTCGTCGAGGAGGGACACTACGACCGTGCGCTGAAGTCGACCCTGGAGTTCTCGACGAAGTGCAACCAGTACTTCCAGCACGGCGCACCGTGGGAGGGAAGGAGGGACGAGCCGCGGACGATCCACTATTCCTGCAACTTCGTGGCGAGCCTCTCCATCCTCCTCCACCCGTTCCTCCCCTCGAGCAGTGAGGAGGCCTGGCGTCAACTCGGCTTCATCAGACCAATCGCGAAGTACGGGTGGGAGGCTGCAAAGACGCTGAACGTGAAATCCGCCCAGAGGATCCGCGAGCCGAAGCCGCTCTTCAGAAAGGTCGAGGAGGCGGAGATATCGAGAAGGAAGGAGGCCCTGCCCAGCGGCGGCACTGAGATTTCAGTCGCATGACTGGAGGGCTTCCAGCCCCTGAGGGAGGGCGTACTCCATCGTGTCGTCGATCACGTCCTTCCCGCGGAAGACCTTCGAAAGCGGGTCGTAGTCGTCGTACTTCGTCGATTTGAACCCCGAGGCGAGCAGACTCACCTGCAACTGGGAGGTGCCCGCGTAGTTGACGCCGTACTCGACGTCGGCTTCGTTCATCACCGAGCCGAGCCGCTTCACCGCCAAACCCACGTGATTCGCCGATAGTGAGGAGTCGCCTGTAAGGAAGAGGACCGCGTGGCTCACCTCCTTCGCCTCCGCTACCCTGCTGATCGAGATGATCGCGCCCGCGAGCGCCTCCTCCGTCTTGTCTATCGAGCCCGAGCGGGAGACCGCGAGGAGGGAGTAGCCGTCCTGCAGGACTGTGCCGAGAACCTTGTTGAGGCCCACCGGGAGAGACGTCTCCGAAGATTTCGAGAGGAGGGATGCCAGCACGGTGACCGCCTCGCCGTTCGCCAGCTGATAGATCTCCTTGAGCGTCGCGCCCTCACGGGATGACTTCATCAGGATATCATTGTCTATCACAATCACGCCACTCGTCGCTGCCCGCAGCCTCCTCAGAGAGACGCCGGCGTAGAAGCGCAGCTTCTGCTCGAACTCGAAGGGCATCACGGCCACACCTACCGCCGTCGCCCATGATTTCTGAGCCATCTCGGCCACGAGGGGAGCGAGCCCGGTGCCCGTCGCTCCTCCGAGTCCTGCCACGACGAAGACCACTCGCGCCCCGCGCACCGCGTTCGCTATTGTGTGGCGGACGGTGATCGAGAGGCCCCTGACGATGGAGGGGGTCAGCTTCTGCTCCACTGGGCAGTCGATCAAGACCTTCTTCCCCGCTCCGACGAGCTCGAAATCGTTCTTGTCGCAGGAGACGTACGCAAACCTGTCGATGAGAAGAGACTGTTTGCTTAGAAGGGAGACGATCCTGCAGCCCGCGGATCCGACTCCGACGGCGACGACTGCGTCAGGATTTTGGTCGGGCATGGGGGGCACTAGCCCAGTTGGGAAGAAGTAGATTTACAACCACTACAACCAAAATAATAAACTTTTGGTTTACAAAATGTTGACTCACAAGGGCGAAGACGGTGAAAAAGATTTCACTTCGGTGATTTTTCTTCCCTGTTCACCAGTCTGTTGACGAGGTCGTCCATCATGTGCCCCGTGCACTCCACCGTCACTCGCTTGACACCGTTGACGGCGAGGGCGGCCCTTCTGATCTCTCTTCCTGTATCGACCGCGATGGGACTGTAGGGCGAGAGCGGTGAGAACCTTATCCTGAGCGTCCCGTCTCCCAAGACCGATACGTCGTTGATTATGTTCAGTTCTCCGAACTTTCTGGAAGTCTCCTCCTCCACGAGCTGGTCGAGCTTCTCCGTCACGCTTTTTATGAGGTCGTCCTGCAAGTTGTCGCGAGAGCCTCCCTTAGGTTATATGACCTTTTGTGGAGTCACCATCTCACCTTCAGGGTACTCGGGTGCGAAGCCTTCACCTCGTCCACTCGCCCGACGCTCGTGTTTCTCGGCACGTTCCCCAGTCTCCCCTCCTTCAGCTCCCGGGAAATCCGATTCAACGCCGAAGCGTACTCGTCGAGAAACTCCACCGGCTCCGATTCTGTCGGTTCGATCATCAGGGCCTCGCTCACGATCAGGGGGAAGTATACGGTCGGGGCGTGCACCCCGTAATCGAGGAGTGCCTTCGCCGACTGCATCGCTCCCCCGGGGAGTCCACTCCGGACCGAGACCACAGTCTCGTGCTTCCTTCTCATACCCTTCCCGTGGGTGACGGGGTAGGCCTCGCTGTCGAGGAGGCTCCAGAGGTAGTTCGCGGCGAGGACTGCCAGAGAGGAGACGCTCGCGAGTCCGTCCGCCCCGAGGAGCCTGATGTACGCGTAAGCACGGAGGAGGACGGCCGAGTTACCGACGAAGCCCTTCAGACGCCCTACCGTCTGCTTGAGGTCGTAGTCGAGGTAGTAACCAGACTTACCCTTTGAGACGACGGGGACCGGAAGATATTCGGCCAGCCTCTCCGTCACGCCGACCGGTCCGGCACCGGGACCTCCTCCGCCGTGAGGCGTCGCGAACGTCTTGTGAAGGTTCAGGTGGACGATGTCGAACCCCATGTCGCCGGGCCTCGTCTTGCCGAGGAGGGCGTTCATGTTCGCCCCGTCGTAATACATCAGGCCTCCTGCGTCGTGGACCGCCTTCGATACCTCGACTACCTCCCCCTCGAAGAGGCCGAGGGTGTTTGGGACGGTGAACATCATGCCCGCGGTACTCTCGGAGGCCAGCTCCTTCACCACCTTCGCACTCACCAGCCCCGACTCTCCCGAGGGCACCTTGACGACCTTGAACCCGCCCATCGCGGCGCTCGCCGGGTTTGTCCCGTGAGCCGAGTCGGGGACGAGTATCTCGTCCTTCTCCGAGAGACCGTGATCTCTCAGGTACTTCCTGATCATGAGGACTCCGGCAAATTCGCCCTGGGCGCCCGCCGCTGTGCTGAGGGAGAAACGGTGCATCCCCGTAATCTCCGAGAGCATCTCACCGAGCTCGTGAAGGACCGAGAGGAGTCCTTGGACGGTCTCCTCCGGCTGGAGAGGGTGAGCATGCCGCATTCCGTCTGAGGAGGCGATCATCTCAGAGACCTTCGGGTTGTACTTCATCGTGCAGCTCCCCAGAGGATACATTCCGAGCTCCACCGAGAAGTTCATCTGCGAAAGACGATTGTAGTGCCTCAAGACCTGAAGCTCGGAGAGCTCGGGGAGGTTCAGGGCGTCGCCCCCGCCGTCATCCTCCCGCCTGAGCTCACGTGGGATGTAGGATGAAGGAGGGCCGACGGACTTCTTTATCTTGGGGTCGAGGGGTGGGATGTACCCGACCCTGCCCTTCCTGCTCAACTCCTTCAGGAGCGGCTCGTCCCAGAACGCCTGTCTGAACTTCAGCGCATAACCGCCTCCCCGAGTGCCACCGCCAAGCGTTCGATGTCGGCGTGTGTGTGCACCTCCGTCACGCAGAAGAGCCCCGCCTCGCGCCCCAGCCTGAAACCGCGGTCGATGGGGTATCCACCCAGAACCCCCTTGGAGGCCAGCTTCCTGTAGACGCTGACCGCTCGGGTCCCTTCGTAGCCCACCGCGAACTCCTTGAAGAAGGGTCCCTTGAAGAGGGGTGACGCGACTCCGTCGACTCTAGAGAGGCGCTTCGCCGCGTAGTGAGAGTTCGAGATTATCACCTCCCCGAGGCGTCTCAAGCCCGTCTTCCCCAGCATCGCGAGGTAGCAGGATGCCGCGACGGCCATCAGCGATTGGTTGGTGCAGATGTTCGAGGTCGCCCCCTCGCGTCTGATGTGCTGCTCCCGGGTCTGGAGGACCATCGAGAAGGCCTTCTGCTCCGAGTCTTTCTCGGACGTCATCCCTATCAGCCTTCCGGGCATGCTGCGGGCGAGCCTTAGGTCCTTGACCGCAAAGATTCCCAGATGGGGGCCGCCGTAGTTCATCGGAATCCCGAGAGGCTGCCCCTCGCCGACCACGATGTCTGCTCCGTACTTCCCCGGAGGTTTGACGATTGAGAGCGAAAGAGGGTCTACCCCCACGACGAGAAGTCCGCCCTTCTCGTGCAGCCGGGCAGAGAGGTCGAGCAGCCCCTCCTCGAGAACGCCGAAGTAGTTCGGGTTCTCGACGTAGACTCCCGCCACATCGGAGGTTATTCGCGAACTCAGGGCGGAGAAGTCCGTGGCGCCGGAGCGGACGTCGAAGGGGAGTGATTCCAGCTCAAGGTCCATGGGGCTCACGTACGCCCTGATGACTTCGAGCCTCGTAGGCCCGATGTCGCCGCAGAGCAGGAACCGCCTCCTCCCCGTCACCTTCGAAGCCATGCGGGCAGCCTCGCCGGCAGCCGAGGCCCAGTCGTACATCGAGCTGTTGCAGGCCTCCATTCCGAGGAGGTCGCACATCAGACTCTGATACTCGAAGAGGGCCTGGAGCATCCCCTGACTGATCTCTGGCTGGTAGGGGGTGTAGCTCGTGTAGAACTCCTGCCTCGAAACGACGGATTCGACCGCTGCGGGGATGTAGTGCGGCCAGACACCGCCTCCCAGGAAACAGAGCGAGTTCGGAGGTGTCTTGTTTGAGGCAAGTCGGGACTGGAGGTCCCTCCTCACCACCGACTCCGACTGCCCCTCGGGAAGGCGGAGCCCCCTCTTCAGACGAATATCCGAAGGTATGTCAGAGAAGAGCTCCTCGACCGAGCCCGCCCCTATCTTGAGAAGCATCTCGTCGATTATCTCCTGGTCCAGGTTCGGCAAGAGCGGGTGGGAACCAGTCAACGGTTCGTTCTTCTTCATCATTCTTCTTCTCCTCCTCCTCGCACGGCGCAAAACGATTAAAATAAGCATACCAGCCGCTCTTGCGCATTCAGTTGAGGGGAGCTTTTTTGGCGGTGGCGTTCTTGATACTACTCCTCGTTGCGCTCCCGTACGATGTGGGTGCCCAGCCCCAGGAAGGACCCGTCGTCACCGTGACAAACCAGTACATCGTGAACAGGTACGGCTATGCCGTGATGAACGAGACTGTCAAGTACAACAACAGCGGGTCGTCCCCGGTCCAGATACCGACGCTGCAGATGGGAGTCCCGCAGAACATTTCGTCACGGCTCGTTGGGAATTATTCCCTCGTCGGAGAGGGGTACAGCCTTACCACCACGACCGCGCCGAACTCCACGGGGCTTCTCTTCAGCGTCAGCTCTCAGAATACCCTTCAGCCCAAGGCAGTGAGCGGTTTCTCGCTTGAGGCCGTGATCGGGAATATCTCGCTCAAGACCAACTCCAGCACGGGCATACTCGTCCTCGAGTACCCGTCGCTGAACCTACAGGTGAACACCTTCAACGCGCTGATTCAGATGCCGACTTCTACCTTCATCTCGCCCCTGCCCCAGGGGTGGACCTCCAACCAGAGTTCCGCCAGCAGGGCGACCTACAAGAGAACATTCACAGGCTTCAGTCCCGCCAGCCCGCACGCCCTCCTCGGAACACTGCAATCGAGCACGAGCATGGACTTCCATCCGATACACGTGTACAGCGCGAGCCGGTTCGTGACGGCAGCTTCGAACGGTTCACCCCAGGTTCAGGACTCGATTACGCTCAAGAACAGCGGGATCTCCGACCTCACTTCGCTCCATCTCGCGACGCTGAACAGCTCCGCCAGGGTCACGGTTATCCCCTCGATGTCCCCCCCGCTGCTGAATCCGACTTCTGTAGCCATCTCGAACGGCGTGATCGACCTGACGAGGAGCCCCTTCGTCGCGATCCCGTCGGGTAGAAACTTCACCCTGACGGTTGCCTACGCCCTGCCTGCGAAGTTCTATACGGTCTCGGGGGGGAACGTTCAGGTAGACCTTCCCCTGACCCCGCCCATCGCGGCCCCCGCCGATACCTTCACGCTCGGGATGTCACTCCCCAACGGTCTCAGGGCGACCCAGGCACAGTCAAGGGTTGTCGAGAACGCGACGCCCATCACGCCCGGGGGTCAGACCTTCGCCTACAGCCTCACCCTGGGGTGGGCCTCCGATAGGGCGATCCCCGCGGCCTCGGTGATATTTGTCGTGGCGCTCGTCGCATTCTTCGTCTCCGTGGAGAGGCAGGAGGGAGAGGAGGCGGAGGGGGAGGAGAAGGAGGGGGGAGGCATCTCTGGGGATATCCCAGACATGATCAAGGCCTTCGAGGAGAAGGTGGACCTCGTGAACACGATGTTGCGGGAAGTTCCGAAGGAGGACCCCAACAACCTGAACAAGGCCTACTTCGTCGATCTGAGGAGCCGAGTGGACACCTTCAGGTCCAAGGCCCTGCAGAGGTTGAACGACGCGAAGCAGAAATCGACAGCTCAACGGTTCACCGAGCAGCTGACTCGCATCCACGACGTGGAGAGGGAGGTGGACAGGGCGACGAGAGACATCTTGAACCTCTACGAGCAGTACTACACGAAACGAATGAGGCAGGAGACCTTCGAGAAGCTACTCCCCAGCTACCGGAAGAGGCTGGAGGGGGCCCTGAACCAGCTCTCCGACCAGTTGAACCTCACTCAACGAGAGGCGAAGATGCTGTGACATCCTCCCGCGACCTCGGCCCCGGCTGAAGCGGCCCCTTAGGCCGGCAAAACTTATCAGCCTGAAAAGCGTCAGATTGTCATGAAAGACGGCGTCAACAAACTAGTCATAATCGGTTCTGGCCCAGCCGGGCTGACCGCCGCCGTGTATGGCGCTAGAGCCGACATGGAGCCGCTCCTCTTCATGGGGACGAAGTACGGTGGACAACTCATGATCACGAGCGACGTCGAGAACTTTCCCGGCTTTGCGGAGCCGATTCTCGGCCCGGAGCTGATGGAGCGCATGAAGGCGCAGGCGGAGAGGGTCGGCGCAAAGCTGGTGCAGGACGACGTCGTGAGGGTCGACTTCAAGCGTTACCCATTCGAGGTGACCACCCCGAGCCAGACGGTGAAGGCGCTCTCCGTCGTGATCGCGACGGGGGCCGACCCGAAGCGGCTGAAGCTCGACTCCGAGATGAGGCTGATGGGGAAGGGTGTCTCTAACTGTGCCGTCTGCGACGGTTTCTTCTTCAGGGGAAAGAGGGTCGCGGTAGTCGGCGGAGGGGACACGGCGATGGAGGAGGCGACCTTTCTGACGAAGTTCGCCACCAGCGTCCAGGTCATACACAGGCGGGATAAGCTCCGCGCTAGCAAGGCTCTGCAGAAAGAGGCTTTCTCGAACCCGAAGATCAGCTTCATCTGGGACTCTCTCGTCGAGGAGGTCCTAGGCTCGAGCAAGGTCGAAGGAGTGAAGATAAAGAATGTCAAGACGGGAAAGGAGAGTCTGCTCCAGGTTGATGGCCTCTTCGTCTCGATTGGTTACGAGCCGAATACCAAGGTCTTTGCGGGGGAGGTCGAGCTCGACCCGAGGGGGTACGTCGTCACGAGGAACGGGACGACGACGGAGACGAGCGTCCCCGGAGTCTTCGTGGCGGGAGACGCCCACGACCACAGGTACAGGCAGGCCGTTACCGCCGCAGGAGACGGCTGTAGGGCCCTCATGGATGCGGAGAAGTTCGTCGAGGAGAAGCTCCGGGGCTAGTTGATGACTGGGATGAACCTGTCATCCCTGAACGATTTGCTCAAGGGACCGACGATCGGCGTCTTGTACCCGCAGAACCTGCACCTGTTGTTCTTGTCGAGGTTGTACTCCAGGATGTCGTAGCCGAACCTCTTGATCAGGACCTTGGAGCAACCGGGACAGTAGGTGGACTCGGCCGGGTGGCCCGGAACGTTCCCGATGTAGACGTACTTCAGCCCGGCGCTCTTCGCTATCTCGTAGTGCTTCTCGAGCGTCTCGATGGGGGTCAGCGGAAGGTCCATCATCTTGTAGTCGGGGTGCCATCTCAGAAAATGAATCGGCATATCGGGGCCGAGGTTGTCGTAGACCCACCTGGAGAGCTTCGTTGCTGCGTCGAGGTTGTCACCAACCTGAGGGACCACGAGGTCGGTAATCTCGGTATGAACATTCGTCTTGTTCTTGACCTCGAGAAGGGTCTGGAAGATTGGGTCAGCGTTTGGAATACCAATGTACCTTCTGACGAAGCCTGTCTCCCCGCTACCCTTGAAGTCAACGGTTATGCAGTCGAGGAAATCTTTCATCAGCGCCACCGTTTCAGGCGTATCGAAGCCGTTCGAGACGAAGATGTTGAAGATCCCCTTCTGACGGGCGATCCTTCCGATATCCCGCGCGTATTCCATGAATATCGTGGGTTGGTTGTACGTGTAAGCCATTCCTTCGCATCCATGGGAGGTAGCCATGGTAGCCACCTGTTCAGGTGTTGCATCAATTCCTTCTATTTTTCTTCGTTGGCTTATGTCATAATTTTGGCAATATGAACAATTATGTACAATTATTTCATCAGCAACGTAGTTATGGTCTGGAATTGTTTCTAGGCTGAAAACACTCTCTTCGCGCCTCGTCTCAATCACCCTCTTTACCACGACCCAAGTTTTCTTGTTAACCATGATTGGATTAAGCAGCCTTTCCACGAGGAGTCCCTTCACCTCTTCTGGATGGTTGTAAAGGTAAGATCCAGATATCCTCAAGACGTCCCAGCCGTTTGCACGCAAAGTCCTGTCTCTAATCTTGTCGTCCTCGGAGACCCTTGCGTTGTTGTAGTGCCACCAGCCGTCTACTTCTATGTCGAGCTTGCTTGGTAGGTAGGCTGCGTCAGCGATGTAGTATGACTTCGAGGATTCAGTCCGGTTTTCGAGGGTGATCTTGAACTCCTTCTCATAGTTCACGCCCAGTTGGTCCAACATTTCGTAGAGGCGTCGCTGGGAAACTGAAGGATGGCTGTGAAGCCACTTTTTCATTCTGTCGACGTTCCTATGCCAACCGTGAGTCGGGTCCTTCAGAAACCTGATCTTGCTGGATTCGAGAGCTCGTCTTGCCACATCCGGGTCCTTCATGGGGTTATTGGTGAGCATCCTTTCTCTTCGTGCAAGAATTATCTCAGGTGGAGTCTCGAGATCCCTCGTGTAACACTCTCCCCGGTGCCTGTTCCAGTCGTCAATACCCGTTAGTGTCTGGCCACAGTTCTTGCAGGTAAAGCGGGCAGACTCAATTGTAGCTGGCCTTTTCTCTTTCCAAGTTTTCGTATTTTGGTACCAGACCTTGAGAATCAAGTCTCCAGGTCTCAGCTCCCTCGGAGTCTTCCAGCCACTGTTAGTCAGTACCGGGTGCTCTTCTGTTAGAAGAATCCTGCCCGCGCCACGAGTGCCGTACCTGATCTCGAACAACCGGGCGATTCGCCTCCCGACATGGGTGACAATGTTTGG
>VBPQ01000191.1:536-3593 GCA_005877185.1 Nitrososphaerota archaeon | reverse complement strand
GAAAGATGAGTGTGTCCGAGAGGACACTACCCTCGAGAAGCTTCGAAGACTCAAGCCGGTCTTCAAGGATGGCGGGATACTAACTCCCGGAAACTCCTCCCAGCTCAGCGATGGAGCATCCGCCTTGGTCGTTGCCTCAGAAGAGAAGGCCGAAGAGCTCGGTCGGAGGCCCCTCGCCAAAATAATAGGGTACGCGACCGGTGGGACGAAGCCGGAGCTCGTGATGGAGGCTCCGATACCGACGACGAAGGCCCTCCTTGGCAAGGTCGGGATGGGAATCGAGGAAATGGACCTCGTGGAACACAACGAGGCATACGCCACTGCCTCCATCGCGGTGAGGGAGGCGCTCGGCGTTGACCCGAAAAAGTTCAACGTGAACGGCGGTGCTGTCTCACTCGGCCATCCGATAGGGTGTAGCGGGGCGCGCGTGCTGACCACGCTGATCTACGCCTTGAAGCACAAGGGGAAGAAGAGGGGGCTCGCGACCCTCTGCCTTGGCGGAGGGAATGCGGTTTCTATGATTGTCGAGAGGTAGCCTCTCTGAGCTTCCTTCTGAGGACCTTCCCCACGAGGGTCTTCGGGAGCTCGCCGACGAACTCGACCTGTTTGGGCACCTTGTATTTCGCGACCCTCTCCGTGCAGAACTGAATTATCTCGGCCTCGGAGACCTTCTTCGTCGGGTCCTTCAAGACGACGAAAGCCTTGACTGCCTCCCCCCTGTACGAGTCGACTATGCCGATCGCGGCCGCGTCCTTCACCTCCGGATGCTCGAAGAGTATCTCCTCCACCTCTCGAGGATACACCTTGAAACCGCCGACGTCAACCATGTCTTTCTTTCTGTCGACGATGTAGAAGTATCCGTCGTCGTCCATCTTGGCGATGTCCCCCGTAAGGAGCCATCCATTTCTCAGGACCATCTCTGACTCCTCCTTCCTGTTCCAGTATCCCTTCATCACCTGGGGCCCCCTTATCGCGAGCTCACCGACCTCCCCTGTGGGGAGGAACCTCTCGGGGTCGTCCAAGTCGACGATCGCCGCGTCCGTCGCCGGGAGAGGAATACCAATCGAAGCCTCCTTGGGAAGGGCGTCCTTGAGCGGATTAATGTGGGTCACCGGGCTGCACTCGGTCAACCCGTATCCTTCGACAAGGTTACCACCCGTCATCTCGATGAACTTCTTCCTTACGGCGACAGCTAGGGGAGCACCTCCAGAGATGCACGCTCTAACGGTCCGGAGGTCGAATCTCTTGCCCTCTTCACTATTGATGACGGCGATATACATCGTGGGAACGGCGCAGAAGCACGTCACTCTCTCCTTCTGAATCGTTTCCATCACCTGCTTAACCTCGAAGCGAGGGAGGAGAACGATCTTCGCGCCCACAAAGACGGGTGCGTTCATCGTAACCGTCATCCCGTAGATGTGGAAGAGGGGGAGGACAGAGAGGCAGACGTCCTCCTCTGTGAGCGGGAGGGCGGCGGCCGCCATCATGGCGTTCGCGTACAGGTTGTAGTGGGTCAGCATCGCACCCTTCGAGGTTCCAGTCGTCCCCCCGGTGTACTGTAGGACCGCGAGGTCATTCATCGGGTCGACCTCCGGAAATCCTTCGAGGGGTCCGTGAGCTCTGATCAGGTCAGTGAACCTGATCGTGTCTTCGCGTGGGAGGTTCTTCACTCCAGCGATGCCGGCGAGGTTTCTCTTCAGGGCGGGAAGGTAATCGGTCAGGCTCGCTGTTATCACGTGTCGCAGTCCCACTCTTCCCCTGCACGCCTCCAGGCTCTTGTAGAGGTCGTTTCCGCGGACGACGTCGTTGACGGCGATCACGAGGGAACTCCCCGAATCCCGCAGCTGGAACTCGAGTTCCTTCTCCTTGTACAGGGGACTGCAAGCCACGACCACCCCTCCCGCCTTCAGTATTCCAAAGTAGCTGATGATGAACTGGGGCATGTTCGGCATGAAGACGCCAACCCGGTCGCCCTTGCGGAGACCGAGGGCCACCAGTGCGGACGCGAACCTCGAAGAAAGGTCGTCCAACCCGGAGTAGGTGAATGTTCTCCCCTGGTAGACGATGCAAGTCTTGTTCGGGAGCCTCGAAGCCGACTCAGTGAGGAAGGAGTGCAGTGGAACCGGGGAGATCTCTAGGTCTCTGGGAAGGTAGGTCGGCCACGACCTGTGCCACGCGCGCTGCTGGATCATCCAGAGATGAAGAAGGCGAATAGCTCCTTAAGCGTATCTGCGGTCGACGGAAGGGAGATCGCCTTTTATGGTTACCCAACGGGCGCCGCGCGTTTGATCGGTGCGCTGCTCGTCGGTTTTCCGATTTACACGATGACAAGGCTCCGGGGCCTGGCCCTCTCTCCACGGGCGCTTCGCCGGTTGGGTCTGGTCGAGGCGCTCGAGAGAGAGGGTCTCAAGATCACGGACATGGGAGACGTCAAACTCCAAAAGCTGAGCAAGGACAGTGGGCCTAAGAAGTTCAGGAACCCCACGCATACGGCGGAAGCGACGGAGAGAATACGAAGGGCCGCCCTGCGAGTCCCCGAGCGAGAATTCGCAATCTTCCTGGGGGGAGAGTGTTCCCTGGTGATGGGCAGCCTCTCGGGGATGAAGAACCGGCGAAGGGGGAGAGCCGGGATGCTCTGGATGGACGCGCATGGGGACTTCAACAGCCCCCAGACGACCCCTTCCGGCTTCGTCGGAGGAATGTGCCTCGTCTTGGCATGCGGGAGAGGGCCGCCCCTCTCACGAGAAACCGAAGAGGGGAGGGGGCCGCTCCTCGCGGAGGAAGCGGTGGTACACCTCGGGAGCAGGGCCTTGGACCGACTGGAGGAGAGGGCAATGAAAGAGTCCGAGATCGCGCTGATCTCCGCGAAGGAACTCAGAAAGGGAGGAGCCGCAGACTGCGGGAGAAGGGCCGCTAAGTTGCTCTCTGACAGATGCGATTGGTGCGTCCTCCACATCGACCTGGACGTCATCGACCCCAGAGAGATGCCCCGCCGTCAACTTCTTGGAACCGAACGGCATCTCCACCGAAGATGTTCTCCTAGTGGCGAGGAGCTTG
>VBPQ01000191.1:0-500 GCA_005877185.1 Nitrososphaerota archaeon | reverse complement strand
ACGACCCTCTCATCGATATCAGCCGGGCTTGCGGAAGAAGGGTAGTGAAACTGATTTCTCGTCTCTGCGGACGACCTAGAACGGCTTTATCTTTAAGTATCTAGCGGTGGGAAACCCGTTCGAAGCCAGGTGTCAGACGCCGGACGATACCTCATCCTATCAGTAGACAGAGACGACGACCTCGAGGTCAAGACGAAAATCCGCACCCCCATCCAGGGGAGGGAAGCCGTTCAGGACGCCGCGACTCGCCTCGCACTCGCCGACCCTGAGGAGGCTGACGCGAACGCACTCTTCGCCACGATCAAGAAGTACGAGGAGCTGAGAGCGAGAGGAGTAGACTGCGAAGTCGCGAGTGTCTGCGGGACCGCGGACCGAGGGTTCGATGCGGATAGGAAGGTAAGGCGAGAAGTGGAGCAGTTGCTTTCGAAGGGGAATTACACTGGCATCATCCTTGTCTCCGACGGGGGAGACGATGAGCACGTCATCGCCGTCTTGCAGAC
>VBPQ01000043.1 GCA_005877185.1 Nitrososphaerota archaeon | reverse complement strand
AGGGGACGATAGCGCTTCAGGGCCTAGTTTACAATCAGCAGGGCCTGACGATGGGAACATACATCGGGCAGGTCTGGTCGGGTACTAGTTAGTAGTAGCACCAACCCTTAGGAACGCCGATTTCAAACCGCGGCGGAATCTCGTTCTCGACCTCCGAAGTGTCTCTCATCTGCGCCCGGATTGCCTGCAGCCGCACGACATCGAAAGACTCTTGTGAAACTCGGTAGGAGAGGAAGATTGGCTGCGATAATCCGGACGAGTCGCAGGCCTTCTCCCGAATCGACTTCTAACTCTGCGCCAGATAGCTCCAGAGGATGACGCCCGCGAGCATCACAATCGACCCAGCGAACCCCGTGATCAGCGCCCCGGCCAGTTCCTCGCTGAAGCCGAGCGTCATCACGAAGTCGAGGATTGGTTTCCTGACTATCCAGGCGAAGAAGCCGAGAGCGTACCCCATGAGCCAGAATCCGGTGAGCACCGCCTTTCTTCCCATATTGATCTCACCCTCCAGGAGCCCTCCCGGTGGTAAATGCGACCGAGAGAGTTATCGTTTACACATCGGTTGAATACTTTAGACGACTACGCCGAGGTGGAACAGAGCATAGGCGGTGAGGGCGCTACTCAAGACGCCGAGCGAGAAGAAGGCGATGTCCACCTTCGCCATCCTCCGGTTATCCTCAGCCTCCTCTGTGATGCAGACTTGGAGCAGGCCTCCGAAGACTCCCGCCGGGTCTTGACTCATTCAGTTCTGCCGATTCTTCGTTCTCTTCCTTTAATTAGGGTTGTGGATTGCTCGTCTACGCCTGTATTCGGAACATTTGATATGGTGGGCGAGATGGGGAGAAGACTACAGATGGTCACCACCGTTGAAAAGAAGGTCGGCGTCGGCGAGTACTCGCTGAACTACGCGGAAGCCGGGAAGGGGGAGAGTCTCGTGCTGCTGCACGGGAGCGACCACAGTGAGAGCTGGAGGGTCTGGGGGCCTCTGCTTCGGCTCTCGGAGGGAAACCATCTGATCATGCCGGACCTCCTCGGGTACGGAGGGTCTTCGAAACCGATTGAAACCCCCGACCATCGAAGGCAGGCTCTGGTCCTTCACGAGCTGATTGAAAGGCTCTCCCTCCGGAAGGTTTCAATCGTTGGTTCGAGCTGGGGCGGGCAGATCGCCCTCGAGTACGCCCTGGAGTGGCCGGCTACGGTGAAATCGCTCGTCCTGATCGCGAGCACCTACGATAAGGACCAGCTCCCGAGGCTGAAGAAGATGGGCAGGCCAACCCTGATCATCTGGGCCGAGGATGACCTCGTCACACAACTGAAGGCGGGTTACACGCTACGCGACGCGATAGCGACCTCGCGACTCGAAACACTACCGCCGGTCGCGAAGGACCCGAGGTTCGGTTTCACGATCTCTCACAAGCTGGAGAGGTTCAGGAGCGAGGAGATTCTTGGCCTGATCATGAGGTTCATTCGCGACCCCGAGGGAGTGATCATGGAACCGCCCGAATTGGAGGACGAACTCAGGGGGATGGCGCTGAAGAAGGACGACGAACGGGGGGAGGGATAACCCTACCTGGACGCCATCGCGACGCGCTCTTGCTCGTTCTTCTTCTTGACCGAGTAGCTGTTCGAGTCGCCCGATGCCGCGAGCCTTATCTCGTCGGCGAGGATCTCCTCTATGCTCTTTGGGGACGTGAAGGCGATCTCCCGAACGCCCTCCGAGATGAAGCGAAGGGCGAGGTCGACCCTCCTGATCGGAGAGATGTCCACGGAGAGGTGGTAGACGACCCCTCCATAGCTCATCCGGGTGGTGTCCTCGTTAGGGGCGGACTTCTCTATCGCATACACAAGCTGCTGTACCGGGTTCTGACCCGTCCTTAGTTGGATGATCTCGAACGCGGTCTTCACGATGTTCATCGCGTGGGCCTTCTTCCCTCCCATCCTTCCCGTGTTCTTGGCGTAGCGCTTGCCGAAGTGCATCATCTGGTTGATGAGCCGCTCGACGATGTTGACCCTCGCCTTCGCGAACTTCTTGTGCTCGTGGCGACCCCCCGACGTCGGTACAAGAACTGGTCTCAGGCTGATCACACCCTGGAGGCCGGGGTCCGTCACCTTGACGCCAGAGAGGTCCCACTTCCCCCAGAGCAAGAGATTGGGGTACTCGAGAGTTGTCCTGCTCACGATTACCGCCTCGGCTTCTCCTTCCTTCCGTAGACGAGCTCGTTGAGCGAAACCCCGTTGACCTTGAAGACCTTCCACCTCACCCCCGGGATATCGCCCATCGCGCGCCCCATCGAGCCGCCAATCCCCTCCAGCATGACCTCGTCGTGCTCATCGACGAAGTTTAGGGCGCCGTCCCCCGGGAGGAAGGCGGTCACCTGCTTTCCGTTCTTGACGATCTGGACTCTGCAGCACTTTCGAATCGCCGAGTTGGGCTGCTTCGACTCGACCCCCACCTTCTCTAGGACTATCCCGCGCGCCTGCGGCGAACCCTCGAGTGGGTCGGCCTTGATGTCGAGGCCCAGCATCCTTCTCTTGTAGTACTTGTCTCCCCAGCGAAGGCGCTGGCGCTTGAGCTTTATCTGCCGCGCCGCGAATTCGCCTCTCGGGGATCCTGACATCTTTCACGGGCGACCTCTTCGGTCTCTATAAAAATTTTCAGAGGGGGGTGGTGATCTGGACGTTCGTGATTTCAAAGTATCGCCTCGCGAGAAGCCTCACCTTATCGGCGTTCTTCCCTCCCCTCCCCAGGACAGCACCCTTGTGCTTCTGCTCGACGACGACGACCACGCCCCTCGTCCCGTCCAGCCTCTCCGTCACCTTCACCTCCTGGACATAGCGAGGGTCGAGAGAGTTCTTTATCATCTCCGCGAGGTCGTCGGACCACTCGACCACCTCGACAGGCTTCCTGACGGCCCTCTCGATGTTCTTGACCGAGGCACCCTTCTTTCCTATCGCGAGGCCCATCTGCCCCCTGCTCACGACGAAGATTAGCCGACCCTGCTTCTCGTCGATGATACAGTCTTTCGCCGTCGCCCCGCTCATGTTCTGGAAAAGCGACATCAGGCCGAGCTGCTCGGAGGTCAGCTTGATCTCTGTCGTCCCGCCTTCACCTCTGGAGCTGCTTCAGCTCGTTCTCACCGAGCGACCTCAGGGCGATGACCGAGACCCTGAATGGCCTCCCTAACATCCTCGCAAGCTCCGAGGAGGTCGCCTTGAAATCGACGACGGGCACATTCTGCTTCTGCGCCTCGCTTCTGATCCTGGCTTCCAGGCGTGGGGGGAGCGACTTCGTACAGATTATCACCCGCGAGCCCTTCATCCCCGATGCTACCTCCTTGGCACCGAGGACGTACTTTCCCCCTTTCATCGAATCCTTGAGTATCTTCGCGAGCTGAGATGCTTCGGGCATCCGATCAGCTCATGTAGAGGTCGATCATGCCTGTCCCGACGGGAATCGGCAGACCGACGATGACGTTTTCGGTGACACCCTTCAGCTCCTCCGCCTCGCCCTTCACGGCCGCCTCGGCGAGCGTGGGGACGGTTATCTCGAAAGCGGCCCTCGCGAGCACGGAGCTCTTGGCTCCGGCGATGCCGTGCCTCCCGATCTGCTGGATGTAGCCCTTCGCGGTCATCAGGTCGGCTACCAGGAAGATGTGTCTGATGTCGACCTCCAGGCCCTGCTCGTCGAGGGTGCTCATCACCTCACGGATGAGAGTTTGCCTCGCAGCCTCGATGCCGAGGACCTGAGCGACTTCGTGAACGTTGTTCGTTATGACCCTCTTCGGGTCGACTCCATTCACTGCCACGACCTTCCCCAGATTGGAGCCCGTCGTCTGGATGAACCACTCGTCGCCCTCCTTGACCACGGTGACGCGTGTGATCCCAGGGATTCCCTTCAGCTTCATGTTGAGGATCTTGTTTCTCAGCGTAAAGAGTGTGGAAAGGTCCGCGTTCTCCATGTTCACCCTGATCACCTTCCCTCCCTTGTCTATCTGGACATTCCTCTTCCCCGTCTCTATCACCTTGGCGACCTCCTCGCCCTTTGCGTCTCGGTCGAGCATCGTATCCTCGCTCAGGTGCAGCTTGATCCCCTCGGTGGGGTCGACCTCGCTGTATTCGACGACGTTGCCTACCTTCGTGAAGAGAATCTCCTTCGCGACCTTCAGCGCCTTCTCGTTGGCCCCTCGGTGCTCTTCGTCGAGGTAGATGTCCATCGAAGGCGTTGCGGGGATCTTGCGGGCGTCGACGAGCTCCATCAGCCTCGGAAGGCCGAGCGTGACGTCTCTCTCCCTGACGCCTGCGAAGTGGAAGGTCCTGAGGGTCATCTGGGTGCCTGGCTCGCCTATCGACTGGGCCGCCACGATACCGGAGGCCTCCCCCGGCTCGACTCTCGAGTAGTCCAGGGCCTCCTCAACCCTCTCTAGGGTATTCTTCGCGCCCTGCTCCGTGAGCTTGCTGTCGGAGAGCT
Organism: Nitrososphaerota archaeon; assembly: GCA_005877185.1. Lineage (GTDB taxonomy): Archaea > Thermoproteota > Nitrososphaeria > Nitrososphaerales > Gagatemarchaeaceae > TA-13. The sequence continues at coordinate 18,959 of VBPQ01000043.1, read as the reverse complement.
TCTGCTTGAGCTCGTTCAGAAGCCTGTCGTTGAGTTTGGGAGCGAACTTCTTGAGGAGCTTCTCCGTCTCCTCCTCCCCCAGCTTTACCTTGGAGGCGTTCTCGAGCCCCTCGGTCTCGATCAGCCTGTCGAGGTTTATGGGACGCCCGTGGTCGCTCTTCGCCGGGTCTACCCCGTCTTCCCCGTAGAGGAACTGAATTATGTGGCCGTTCGGGTCGCGGACGGTGAGGTCGTACTCGACCTTCAGGTGCTCCAGCGCGTTGACGAGGCGGCGCTGCATGTAGCCGCTCTGCTGCGTCCTCACCGCCGTGTCGACGAGCCCCTCCCTCCCCCCCATCGCGTGGAAGAAGAACTCGGTGGGGTTGAGCCCGTCCCTGTAGTTGCTCTTGACGAAACCCTTGGACTCGGGGGAGGGGTCGTTCCAGGGGAAGTGACTGAGCGACCTTCCCCTAAGCCCCTTCTCGATCCTCTTTCCGCGGACCGACTGCTGCCCCAGGGCGGCCGTCATCTGCCCCACGTTCAGGCTGGAGCCCCTCGCTCCCGTCCTCGCCATAATCGCACCGGAATTCTCGATCGGGAGCGCCTTGTCGGCGATCCGCCCTGCCCTCTCCCTCGCGCGAGCGAGCTCGTTCACCGTATGGAACTCGAGCGTGTCCTCCGGAGAGAGACCCCTCGTGCCCTCGAGTGTTCCCGCCTTGTACTTCTTGTTGAGCTCCAGGACGTTCTCGTAGGCCTCGTCGAGCGTCTCCCTAATCTTCTCCTTCGCCTCGGTGGGGAGTTCGAGCTCGTTGAAGCCGTAAGTGAAGCCACGCCTGGTGAGGAAGGTCTTCAGGACTTTCAGTATCGAATTGAGGAACTGGCGCGCCTGCTCGTTCCCGTAGTCCTTCGCGATTCGGTGGAGGAGGCTGTCGGGCTCCTCGGCCCCTATCACGGCCTTGTCGACGACCCCGGATATGAGCTCGCCGTTCTTGATCACGACGTCGTTGGTCTCTCCCGACTTCATCGACTTCGCCCACTTCGAGGTGAGGACGTAGTTGAGGTCCTTCGGGAGGAAGAGGGAGAAGAGCTGCTTCCCGGTGTACGTGGGGTGGGCGCCCTTGCTGGCAGGCTCGGGGAGGTCGTCCTCGTAGCCGCCGATCAACGCAAGGTTGGAGAACTCGGCGGGAGTCAGCGTCGTCTCGTCCCTCGTGAGCAGGAAGGCCGCGGTAATGAAGTCCCTGATACCGCCGATGATCGGACCCCCGTACCGGGGCGAGAGAATCTGGTCCTGGACCCTCATCAGCATCAGGGCCTCCGAGCGCGACTCCTCGCTCTGCGGGACGTGGAGGTTCATCTCGTCCCCGTCGAAGTCGGCGTTGTACGGCGGGCAGACAGATGGGTGGAGCCTGAACGTGCGGAAGGGGAGGACCCTGACGAAGTGGGCCATCACCGACATCCTGTGAAGGGATGGCTGCCTGTTGAACAGGACAACATCGCCGTCCATAAGGTGCCTCTCGACGATGTATCCCGTTACGAGAGAGTCGGCGAGCGCCTTTCTGTCGCTGGCGAAGTCGAGTCTGATCTTCACTCCGTCCGGCCTAATGACGTAGTTGGCCCCGGGATGCTCGAAGGGACCCTTCATCACGAGGTCTTTCAGAGCTTCGATGTTCCAGGGTGAGACCTTCTCGGGAATCGTGAGTTTCTTCGCGACCTCGAACGGCACTCCGACCTCCCCGATATCGAGAGAGGGGTCGGGGCTGATGACGGTCCTGCTCGAGAAGTCAACGCGCTTGCCCGAGAGTGAGCCCCTGAACCTTCCCTCCTTCCCCTTCAGCCTCTGGCTGAGCGTCTTGAGGGGCCTCCCGGAGCGGTGGTGGGCCTGAGGTATCCCGGAGACCTCGTTGTCGAAGTAAGTTGTGACGTGATAGTGGAGGAGGTCGACGAGGTCCTGGACGATCAGGTGAGGGGTGCCCGACTCCTTGCTCTCCCTCACCCTCTGGTTCACCCTGAGGATGTCGACGATCTTGTGGGTGAGGTCGTCCTCCGACCGGATACCCGACTCGAGGGTAATCGAGGGCCTGACCGCGAGGGGGGGAACGGGGAGAACCTGGAGGACGAACCACTCCGGTCTCGCCGCAGCGGGGTTGAATCCGAGGAGCCCTAGGTCCTCGTTCGTTATCCTCTCCAGCCTCTCCCTTATCGCGACGGGTAGGAGCCTCGTGGCGCCTCCCTCCTCTGTTATCTCGTGGAAGATCGTGGGCTTGGTAAACTCGATCTGGTACTGCTGCTTCCCGCAGTGAGGGCAGAGCTTGATCTTCTTCGCCTTCGTCATTATCTCCTTCGCGAGAGTCTCGCTTAATGCGGGGGTGAAGTCTGTCTTGCTGGAGAGCCTCTGCCTGTAGGCGTCGAGCTCGGGCTGGGTGAGGAGAATCCTCCCGCACGTTCTACAGGTCGTCTGCAGCAGCCTGTTTATCTCGTCGACGAACGCGATGTGAAGGACGGGCTCCGCCAACTCGACGTGCCCGAAGTGGCCGGGGCACCGCCCAGCCGTGTTCCCGCAGGTTCCGCACTTCTGACCCGGCTCGAGCGTCCCCAGCCTGTTGTCCATGAGGCCGCCCTGGACCGGCATCCCATCCTCGTCGTAGGTCTCCGGCTGAGTTATCTCCGCGACCGAGTATTTCCTTATCTCGTTCGGGGAAAAGAGAGCGAACTTGATCCCCCCGATCGTCTTGAGAGCCTGCTCCATCGCCATCTCTTCACACCTTGTCCTTCAGCTGAAGTCTCGGCGCGATGTTGAGGCTGACCATCTCCTGGAGGAGTAGCTTGAAGGCGTAAGCGACGACGACAGTCGAAATCTTCGCCTGGTCTCCGTCTATCTTGCAGGTGTACTTGCGCTGCTTCGCATCATAGTAGGCGATCAGACCGCACTTCTCGCAGACGTAAATCTCTGTCTTGTCCGCCTCGTCGAGAAGCCTGTCCTTGAGGACCATCGAAGCGCCGTAGGCGATGAGGCAGTCCCTCTCCATCTCCCCGAACCTGAGACCCCCTCCCCTCGCCCTCCCCTCCGTCGGCTGCTTGGTGAGCATCTGGACCTGCCCCCTCGCCCTCGCGTGAATCTTGTCGGCAACCATGTGGTGGAGCTTCTGGTAGTAGACGACACCGACGAAGACGTCGGCCTCGAACTTCTTCCCCGTCTTACCGTCGTACATGATTTCTCGCCCCGTCGGCTCGAATCCCCTTTCGTTGAGCGTCTTCTCGAGCTGGTCGATGTTCTCTCCCGCGAAGGCCGAGCCGTCGACGGCTGTCCCCCTGAGGGCGCCTGCCTTCCCAGCTATCGACTCGATGAACTGCCCCACGGTCATCCTCGAGGGGAAGGCGTGCGGGTTGATTATGACGTCAGGGACGATACCCTCCTCGGTGTAGGGCATATCCTCTTGGGGGACGACGAGGCCGATCACCCCCTTCTGCCCGTGCCTCGAGGCGAACTTGTCCCCGATCTCGGGGACTCGCATGTCCCTCACCCTCACCTTGAACATCCTCCCCCCCTCGACGTTCTCCGTCATGAAGACGGAGTCCACGACGCCGGCCTCGGAGGGCCTGACAGCGACCGAGGTGTCTCGCCTGTAGGGCCCCTTGATCTCGAACTCCTTGTACTCTTCCATGAACCTCGGGGGGCTTGTCCTCCCTATCACGACGTCCCCTCCCTGGACCTGGGACTCGTGGGAGACGACGCCGTCGCCCTCGAGCAGCCTGTAGAACTTCTCCCCTCTGTACCCTCTGATGTTCGACTCCGGGGACGGAACCTCGAAGGTGTCCCTCATCCCTCCTAGGTACTGCTTCGCCTCCCCCTCATACAGCCTGTAGAAGAACGACCTCGCGAGGCCGCGCTCTATCGAGGACTTGTTCATGATTATCGCGTCCTCGATATTGTACCCCTCGAACGAGAGGACGGCGACGACGCAGTTCTGCCCGAGGGGCCTCTCGTCAATCTTGAGTAGGTCGAGCGTCTTGGTCCTGACGACTGGAGCCTGAGGGCTCACGAGAAGGTGCTGTCTGACGTGGGGTGAGATGGGGTACGTGGGGGAGGAGAAGCCGAGCGACTGCTTCGCCATCGCCGACTCGTAGGTGTTCCTTGGAGACTGGTTGTGCTCCGGGTACGGGATTATCGAGGCCGCGATTCCGAACATCGCCGCGGGGAAGAGCTCGAGATGAGTGTGTTTCGTGCTGACGTCGTCTGAGTTCATCGCTACTAGGCAGTTCTCCTCCTCGTTCGCGTCGATCAGCTCGACGACGCCGAGCTCGACTAGGTCTCTCCAGGACTGCTGCCCCATCGAGACCTTCTCGATGATCTCTCGCGTGAGCAAGGGCTTCCCGCCCTCGACGACGATGAGAGGTCTCAGCACCCTCCCCGAGCTGAGGCTGATGTAGAGCCTGGGGTAGCCCAGCTCGTTAAGGGGCGAAAGGTAGAGGATGCTGGCGGAGGGATTTATCTGTCCCTCCCTCCTAAGCTTCCTGAAGGCCTTCGCGAGCCTCTCCCCATCGTCGACGTAACCAAGAAAACGGCCATCCATGAAGAGTCTGCAGCCGTCCGTCGCGAGCTTTTCGTCGGTGTCCTTCACCTGCTTCGCCCCCAGCTCCCAGAGCCGCTCCTCGACCTCCGCAGAAGAGACTCCCACGGAGATGATCGCGGAGAGTGCGAGGTTCTTCACCAGTCCGCAGTTGACGCCCTCGGGCGTCTCGGAGGGGCATATTCTCCCGAAGTGAGTCGCGTGAAGGTCCCGCGCCTCGAAGTTGGGCTGACTCCTGCTGAGCGGAGACTGGACCCTTCTCAGGTGGCTCAGAGTGCTCAGGTAGTTCGTCCTGTCGAGGAGCTGGGTCACCCCAACCTTCCCGCGCCCCCAGTTTCCTGTGGCGATCGCGTTGTTCAGCTTGTCTGTGATTATTCCGGTCCTTATCGCGGCGCCTACGACGTTACCCCCTCGCTTCTGCCCGGTCCGCTCGAGCTGGTACTTCATGTCCCTGACGAGGTTTCGGAAGGCTGTCCTGAAGAGGTCGGCAAGCATCTGCCCCGCGAACTTTATCACCTTGTTTCCGTAGTGGTCTTTGTCGTCAGGCTGGATCCACCCCAGTCTGAGCTCCAGCAGCTTGCAGACCGCCTCCCCGAGGAACATCGCCTTGTCGAACCTCTTGTCATCCGTCTTGCCGAGGTGGGGGAGGAGACCCCAGTCGAGCATCGATTGGGCCCTCTTTATCCTGAACTCTTCGAGCATCCCGTGGGCCACCCTGTTGCCGATGTAGACGAGGGCGTCCTTCTCCGTCGGAGCCTCGCTCGCTTTATCAAAGGAGACCTCGAGGAGGTCCTGGATCTCGGCCTTCTGGGAGACGGCGTTCGCTATCTCCTTGTCTGATTTGATGCCCAGGGCCCTCATGACGATGACAAAAGGAAGGTCGACGGGTGAACTCGGGACCTTGACGTTGAGTGCGGCGTCCTGCTTCAGGGTGACCTCGAGCTTGGACCTGTAGCCGACGACCGAAGAGTAGACCCTCGACTTGTAAGTTGTGACGGCGGCGACCTTCTCAGCGTCGACGAGGATCTTGTTTGGAGAGAGGTCCTCGAGACCCACTATCACCCGCTCGGAGCCGTTGATGATGAAGTATCCGCCTGGGTCGTTCGGGTCCTCCCCCACATCGATGAGCTGCTCCTTCGTCTTCGTCGAGAGCTGGCAGAGGTCCGACTTCACCATCACGGGGAGGTCGCCGATGTGCTGGCGCGTCGTGTCTCTCGGGAGACCTTCCTCCTCGATCGTCATCTCCAGAAGTATGGGGGAAGAGTAGGTTAGGTTCCTGAGCCTCGCCTCCATCGGGAGGACGTTGCTCACCGAGCCGTCGATCTCCACGACTCGCGGCATCCCTATTGAGAGCTTCCCGAGCTTCACCTTGTACGGGGTGCTGACCGTCTCGACCTCAATCTCGCCTATCTCGTCGATGATGTTCTGCATCCCCTTCGCCACGAACTCGTTGTAGCTGTTGAGGTGCTGCCTGGCGACGCCCTCACGCTGGAGGAGGTCGCTGAGGACTACCCAGGAGTCGTACTTGCGGACTTGGACAACTTGCTTGCTCATCCCTACTATCCCTCCACCACGTACCTGTAGTATACGCTCTGCCCGGCTGTCTCGCTACTTCGGGTTATCCTGACAAAGTCTCCCGGCTTTGCCCCAATCTCCTTCGCGACGGGGTCGGTCACCTGTAGGTATGGGAACTGACTGGGGTTAGCGTTGAACTCCTTGAGGACCTCTCCGGCCTCCGCGTGCGGGAGTAGCTCGTGTTTCGGAATCAGAAAATGGGTGGTCACCCTAAAGGAGGGGACTTCCTCCTCCTTCACCTTCTTTCGTGGCGCCTTGGGAGCCTTCGGCTTTGTGCTCTTTTTTGCCGGCACTTAGGCGCAGCCACCTCGATTGAACACTAACACTAACCGTAGACAAAATGCCCGATACAATACAGCCTTTTTCGAAGCTTCTTGCTCAGATATATATGGATTGTGCCGACGTTCTGACACGGAACCGAGGCCCGGTGCGGGTGTCCCACCCGTCCGCAAGGAGGCCCGTGTCGCGTGGAGCATCAACGGTCGGTGAAAACTGAATTTTCAATCCATAAAGCAGTTAATTCTTTTCGGCCGTTCAATCACTATGCCGGCAGAGGCCGCGACTCAACAGGGTCTACTCGCAACAGTGGAACGGTTTGAAATAATGGGAGCGGAACTGGGCGAGCTCGTCGACCTAGCCAAGGTCGAGTCGAAGCAGCGGCGCGAACTCATTCAGACGATTAGGGTCATCCACGCCTGGCTGGGGCAGCAGATCCGTCTGGAGGTACGGCGATGGGGAGGAATCTTGAAGGATGTGAGCGCGGCCTATCTCGGCCGCGAGGGAACTCTTGTAACGCTTGACTGGCGTGGGAACGCGACGACTCACCCCCTCGAGCAGCTGGACCCGCGAATCTTCTCGGCAGTCGTCCAAGACGCCGCTTCCAGGCTGCTAAGTTCAGTCTCCGCGAAGGTCACGGAGACGAACAAGTGGCGGAAGCCCGAGATCAAGGCACGGATAAAGTCGGACGAAGGTGGTTTCTTGGGCATAGGCAGGCACCTGTACTCTCTTTCGCTTGTCAACTCTGGAGGCAGTGCGAGAGAACTCCGGGTGTCGCTTCGGACGACACAGAGGGCGCACGGGTACGGCCCGCTCAAGCTAAGGCGGGACCGAGAGATTGCCCTCGACCTCCGACGAGTCACAGAGCTCGAGAGCACAGGTCGCTTGCCGGCGGAAATCAACTGCAGGGATGTAGGCCAGAGGCTCTTTCACGGGGCGGTGACGCTCAAGATCAAGAGCCGCGGGTGGCAAAAGATTCCCCTCTCCGAGGTGCAGCCGACGTGGAACTCGGCCTCCAGGTAACCAAGTCCTTTCTCGGAGCCCTTGCCGGAAGAGGGGCCCGCCCGCCAGATAGATAGATGATAGGCCACTCCCTCCTCGACGCGACCGTGAATCCGCGGAGCACCACGAAGAAACGAAAAAGATGCTGCACGGGCTGTCGCTGCGCCTCGTCGGTGCCGCGCTATACTTCGAGCGACTCTTCGGCGTAGATAGGAGTTCCCTCCTCCTTCTTCGTCACCAGCTTGGTGAACTCTTGAAGGAGGAGCTTCGTCGTCGTTCCTGCCCTTCCCGCCCCCACGAGCCTGCCGTTCACGCTCCCCACTGCGAGAATCTCAGATTTGGTGCCCGCCATGAAGACTTCGTTTGCGGAGACTAGCTCGAAGGGGGTGATCTCTCTTTCGACGACCTTGAGCCCCAGCTCCCTGCACAGCCTTATTATTCTGGCACGTGTTATCCCGTGGAGGATAGCGGAGGAGGTTCGGGGCGTGTAGACGACCCCATCGATTACTGCGAAGACGTTTGTTACGGTCCCTTCCGAGACGAAGCCACGAGAGTCGAGCATTACGGCATCGTCTGCGCCAGCGTTCGCTGCTTCGAGCCTCGCCAGTATGCTGTTCAGATAGTTAAGTGACTTCACTTCGTGCGTCGTCGCGTCGACGCTATCTCGCCTGACGGAAGAGATGATCACTCGCACGACTTTCGGCTCCTTGGGGCCAAGCGCACTCGACACAGGCTCCGCGATCACGAATAGGGTGGGCTCGCGGCATGATTCCGGGCTGACTCCCAGGTCTCCGACTCCTCTCGTGACGACAACCCTGATGTAGGCGTCCTTGAGCTTGTTCCTCCGAAGCGTCTCGAGGATGACCCTCGTGATCTTGTCCTTGTCGAGCGGAATCTTCAGCTGTATGTAATTCGCGGAGGCGAAGAGACGGTCGACGTGTGGGTCAAGCTGGAAGACGGACCCGCTGTAGGCCCTGATTCCCTCGAACACACCGTCACCGTAGAGAACACCATGATCGAAGACAGATACGGTCGCCTTTGACTTCGGTACGTACTCTCCGTTCACGTAGACCTGAAGCTCTGTCTCCATCCTTCTTTCTCTCTCGATTCCGGCCGAAAAATGCGCAGGTTAAAACGGTTACGCCTCCTAATAGTCAATGGGTGTGCCAGAAGGAAGAGAGTCCACAAATCTCCTCGGCGAGGCGAAAACTGAAGCACGGAAGACCACGGATTCGGTCCTAGGAGAATGTCATCTCACTCGACGGGAACGACGACGACCCCCCTTGAGGTTGCTGCCGCATCTCGCCTCCCTCGCAGAAGGGAGGGGATTATCGCGGTGGTGTTGAGGACGGCGAACCATTGGTAGGCCCTCGAGAGGGCGGTTGTGAAGAGGACCTTGTCTGCCTCGCTAATCGCAGGCGAGTTGAAGGAGGTGATCACCGCCGTGATCACGGCGTACGGCACTGTGAGCGTCATGATGAGTATCGCCAGGTTGAAGCTGAGCGTGAACCCGATGAAGAAGAAGGTCGCCCTAAAGCCAGAGGCGATTCCCCTCCGCTGTGGCGGAACCGACCCCATGATCGAACTTATGTTGGGCGAGCTGAACAGCCCGATTCCCGCCCCGAAGGCGAGCAGGTCGAGCGCTATCTGGAGGTAGGGCGTGAAGGCGTCCGTCAATGAAAGGAGGTAGAGAGAGACGCTCATGAGGGAGAGGCCGGTCGTCGTGAATGGGACATGTCCGAACCTATCCGAGAGTCGGCCGCTAATCGGCCCCACCGTCAAGAAGGAGAGGTCGAAGGGGAGGAGCGCCAGGCCAGCTTGAAAGGGAGCCAGTCCTCGGACCAGTTGCAGGTAGATGCTGAGGAGCAGAAGGACGGCGCCCCACGAGACAGCGTTCAGCATCTGAGCCACGACCCCTCCCGTGAACTCCCTGATTCGGAGCAGACTCAGGTCGAGAAGAGGTGACTTCGTCCTTCTCTCCCGGAGAGTGAACGCGACCAGGGCGATGATGCTCACCGCGATCAGGCTGTCGACCAACGAATACTCTGCACCGCCGTAAGCGGCGAAGGTAAGAGCCAGGAGAAAGGATGTGATCGATACCGTAAACGCGGCGAACCCCTCCCAGTCCATCGGCGCTCCCCACTCAAGCCTCGCTATCTCCTTCAGCCTTCGGTGAGCCCAGAAGGTTCCGAATATGCCGATCGGGACGTTGACGTAGAAGAGGGCGCGCCAATCCAAGTAGGTGAGGATCAGCCCGCTGAAAGTCAACCCGAGCATCGAGCCCAGCCTGTAGGCGACCTGGTTTATTCCCAGGGAGAGGCCGAGCTCGTTGACGGGAGTCGCGTCTGTTATGAGGGCCGCACTGTTTGTGAAGAGGACCGCAGAGCCGAGCCCCTGGACCAATCTGAAGACAATCACGTGGTCGGGCGCCTGCGAGAGACTCGTCAGCGCGGAGCCGATCGTGAATACGGTGAAGCCGAATGTGTAAACCTTCACTCGTCCGAAGATGTCTGTCACTCTCCCGATGAACAGAAGGGCGATGGTGCTGCCCAAGACGTAGGACTGGGTGAACCAGATCGCCTGTTCAGCGTCGGCGCCGAGCGCCGCCGCGACCTGTGGCAGCCCGATGACGACGATCCTTCCGTCGATTCCGGCCATCAGGACGCCGACCGTTGTGACCGTTAGGACAGTCCACTTGTACTCCATTCTCGCTTCTCCGGGTAATAGCCTCTAGTTCGGATGTCCGTCGACCCTTCCTTCCTCAGTCCTGCGCCGCGAAGGTTCGCCGTATTTAATGGTAAATCCGAGAACCGCAGATTTACCAAGTTCACTCTGGAAAAGGTTCAATTAGGATGAACCGTTCCGAGCCTCGGATTGAGCGAAGCTCAGGTGAGAAAGCCGAATCGGCTGATAAAGGAGAAGAGCCCCTACCTTCTGAAACACGCCTACAACCCGGTCGACTGGTACCCGTGGGGAAGGGAGGCGCTCTCGAGGGCCAAGAACGACAACAAGCCAATCTTCCTGAGCATCGGCTACTCTTCATGCCACTGGTGCAACGTCATGGAAAGAGAGTCTTACGAGGACGAGAAGGTGGCGGCGATCCTCAACAAGGGCTTCATCCCCGTCAAGGTTGACAGGGAAGAGAGGCCTGAAGTCGACGAGTTCTACATGAAGGCGGTGCAGTCCTTGACCGGGCGCGGAGGCTGGCCGCTCAACGCATTCTTGACTCCAGACCTCAGACCGTTTTACGGCGGAACCTACTTCCCTCCCGAGCCGAAGTTTGGGCTACCGAGTTTCACCCAGCTGCTCGAGTTCGTCGCGAATCTCTGGAAGGAGAGGAGAGGTGAGGTCCAAGAAAACGCGAGTCGGCTGACGGAGGCGATCAAGGAGAGTTACGCGAAGTACGAGAAGGAGGAGCTCTCGGCCAGCCTTCTCGATGCGGCCTACGCCTCGGTAGTCTCGGCCTTTGACCCGGAGTACGGGGGCTTTGGCGGAGCCCCGAAATTCCCCCTCCCCACCCAATTGAGCTTCCTTCTCAGGTATTACCTCAGGTCGAAGAAGGAACTCGCCCTGCGCTCTGTCGTCAAGACGCTCGAATCGATGGCCGCGGGAGGCATTCACGACCATCTCGGAGGGGGGTTCCACAGGTATTCGACGGACAGGGTCTGGCTTGTTCCGCACTTCGAGAAGATGTTGTACGACAATGCTCTCATCGCGAGGGCCTACCTCGAGGCGTACCAGGTGACGGCCGACACGAGATTTGCTAATGTGGCGCGGGGGGTCCTCGACTGGCTGTTGGCGGAGATGACAGACAGGGGAGGGGGCTTCTACTCTGCTCAGGACGCTGATACGCCGGAGGGTGAGGGCTTCTACTACACCTGGACCGTCGAGGAGGTTGACTCTGTGCTCGGAGAGAGGGAAGGCGAGACGTTTAGAGAGTGCTTCGGGGTCACCACCAACGGGAACTTCGAGAGAAAGCGGTCGATTCTGCATCTCACGACGAGCCTCGAGGGTGCCGCGAGAAGAATGGGGATTACTCAGGCTGAGCTCGAGAGGTCACTCGCACACTCGAAGAAGAAGTTGTACGAGGAGAGGCTCAAGAGGACGCGACCCGAGACGGACGACAAGATCCTGACTTCGTGGAACGGGCTAGCGATCTCTGCCCTTTCCTACGGCTATCAGGTTCTTGCCGAGGAGCGGTACCTCAAGGCTGCGGAGCGGTGCGCGAGCTTCATTACGGGAACGATGCACACGGGAACAAGGCTTCTGCGAAGATACAGGGACGGAGAGAGCGCGATTGACGGGACGCTCGAAGACTACTCGTTCCTGGTCCAGGGGCTCATCGACCTGTACGAAACTGACTTTGAGGCCGGGTGGCTCAAGACCGCTCTACAGATCAACGGAGAGATGACGAAGTTATTCTGGGATGGCGAGAGGGGCGGATTTTTCATGCAACAAGAAAGGGATGAGCTGCCGGCCGAGATAAAGGAGGGTTACGACGGCCCGACTCCCTCTGGGAATTCTGTGGCGGCATTGAATCTGCTCAGGATCGGCGAGTTCACAGGTCGCGATGACATGGAAGGTGAGCCCTCTTCTCACTCGTACATGCTGGCGGCTCTCGACTTCTTGCTCGGAAGCCCGCGTGAGATCGTGGTCGTCGAGGGCGGGAGAGAGCGGGTCCATTCGCTGGTAGCGGAGATCCACAGGCGGTTCATCCCCAACAAGGTCCTGATGGTCCTCTCGAACGACGAGGGTGAGGTTGAGGAGGTCTCGCCCCTGGCCGAGGGGAAGAAAGCCCTAGAGGGGAAGGCGACTGCCTACATCTGCCAGAATTACACTTGCAAAGAGCCGATAACTGACCCTGAAGAGCTGAAGTCCGCGCTATCGTTTTAACCGTGTGGCTTCTGGGTCGGAAGGAAATAAGGGGAGGAAAGAAGAAGAATGGCGAAAGAATGGGAGATAAGGGGACTCTTCGGAAACGAGTACGCGCTCGAAACCGCGGTCGAGGAGCTGAATAAGCACGCGGGAGTGCAGTGTGAGGTTCTTGATAGAAGGAATCTCTCCGTTAGACTGAAGGGGAGGGACGAGAGCCTCGAGGGAATCATTAGAAGGGCGATCGAGATAGCGCACGGCTACGTCGAGTCGGAGGCGCCGCTGGGGGATTTCGAGAAGACGAAGCAGCGCCTGAAAGAGAAGAAACTCAGGGAGTTTGAGGAGAAGAAGAGGAGAGCGGCGAAGCACTAGGAGGCCTCCCCGCCACCTCAACTCCTGAAAGGGTCACCAGCACGATGCAAGGGGACTTGCTGACGATCTCATACTCGTCCTTCGTGAGAAAGCCGTGGAATCCCGTCTTTCTCTTGCAGAACATCACCGACAGATCGATGGCCTGTTCCCTGATGTAGCTCCCGACGTCATCGCCGATGTCCCTCACGGAAACCACTTTTGGGTTGAAGAAACGGCCGAGCGCTTTTATCGCTAGACTCGTGAAGTAGGAGAACTCCCTCTCCTCCCTCCTGAGAGGCTGAGAGACCTCGACCGCGTCGAGGGGGAGCGTTGGCGGGAGCTCGATTATCTTCCCCACGGTAATCTCCGCGTCCGGAACGGAGGCAGACGAGGTGAGGGCCGCAGCGATCACGAATGGGTCTGGATGCTGTTCCTTCAGCACAGGGATGAATATCCTCTTGGGGTTGCGTGGGATCTTCATACCAATCTGAGGCGTCTCCACGAGGACGACTCGCCTCCCCGAGAAGCGTGCCACATGGTCAGATACCCGACCGAAGAGTTCTCTGAAGAGGCCCTCCCTGTGAGCCGACATCACTATTGCCTGTGCGTTGTTGAGGTCGGCTGTGTCCGCGATCGACCTCGCGATCTCCTCCACGCTCGGGGGTTTGGAACGAGGCTCCACGTTCGAGTATTCGTATCGGACCGAGAGTTCCTTGGCCAAGCCACCGATCTCCCGTTTCAGCTGTTCGGCGAAGGCGTGCTCCTCCTCCTCCTCGCCCTCGAGAACGTGGGTAACGATGACCTTCGAGCCGGAGTATTCGGCGAGATAGAAGGCGATGTAGATTGCGTTCCACTCACGCGAATGGAAAGCGACGGGGAGGACGATGGGGGCGTCGCTCCAGGACCATTCTACGCTCTCCCCCTTCTCAACCATCCTTACGACGTCCTCCGTACCTCTGATAGATAAGGTAGGCAGCTATCCCGATAGCGAACCAGACGGTTCCTATCACCCTTCCGGTCGGGTGCAGACCGACTATCAGGACCCACACCACGAAGCTGGAGATTAGGCCCACGATGGGGATGACCGAGACCTGGTAGGGCTTCCCCCCAATCTTGACCGTCAGGTTGAGGGGCATCTTCCACCCCGTTCGCTCAGGCTCTTTCACACGAAGCACGATAGCGGCGGCGTTGACGTACATGTATGCCACGAGGGCCCCGAAGTTGTAAATCGAGGTGATCAGCTCGAGGAGGTCAGCCCCGGGCAGGGCTATGTACACCGCCAGAAGGAGAGAGGCGATTGCGGTGAAGATCGTTATGGTGACGTAGGGAGTTCTGTAGCGGGAGCTGACCTTGCTAAATCCCCTCGGCATAAGGCCCAGCCTCCCCATGGAGTACATCACTCTGGAAACACCAATCACCCCCGTGTTCGTCGAGACGTAACAGACGAGCGTCCCCATTAGCGCGACCCAGACAGCAAATACACCGCCTATTATCGGTAGGTTGCTCGCCAACGTAATCGCCGGTGCCTGGCTATTGTTTGCCACCGCCTGCCAGGGGATTATCGTGACCGAGAGAAGCGAGAGTGCGATGGCAACCACGACGACAGAGGCGATCGCGGCCTTCGTCGCCTTGGGGATGACCTGCGAGGTGCGCTTCGTCTCCTCGGCGGCCTGCGAGATTGATTCGATTCCGATGTACGAAGCGGTGGCGAGAGAGACGGCATAGACGAAGGAGTAGAAACCGGGTTGACCGAAGTTCCCGGTCTGGAACGAGCTGACGACGTTCGCAACCCATCTCAAGATTGCGCCTGAGGAGATTATCGAGGGGAGGCCGAAGATGAGGAAGAGTGCGACGGTGACGAGGTCGACCGCGATGACGGCCTCGTTGAACCTCGAGGAATACTTGATGCCCACCACGTTAAGTGCGAGGAGCAGCAGGATTAGCACGATCGCCGTCAACCCGTAGAATGGCGAGGTCAGGAGGACTCCGCTCCGGAACAAGAAGAAGGTGAGGGTACCCAGGTACCCAACCGTCGCCAGAGCGAAAAGGGCGATGTCGATCGTGTAGTCCAACATGAGGCCCCACCCCGCCACAAAGCCGTGGATCCTTCCGAATGCCTTCAGCGAGTAGTACTGTCCTCCACCCGCGACTGGGTAGGCGGTAGCGAGTTCTGCGTAACAGAGGCCAGTGCAGACGTAGGTCGTTGCGGCTATTGCGAAGGCGACTGGGGAGACGGCTCCCGCGAACAGAGCGATGACCCCGAGCACGACATAGATGTCAGCTCCGACGTCGGCGTAGCCCATGGAGAAGGAGCCGAAGATACCGACTTCCCTCTTGAGCTCCTGAGAATTCTCCCCCTGGACCTGAGGCAAACATCATGGCACACTCGTAGACTTGTGCGCCTAGATGTGAATCATTTAATGATTGCGTACCTCGAAGAGAGATTCGCGATTCTTAATAGATAATTAGGGTCGGGATGAGGCGCTTCTCGATGAAACAAGAGAGGTCGCCGGGGAGGGACCTCGCCGTCCTATACCTCTCGATGACTCTGACGAGGGTTGGGTTCGGGGTCATCATAATTCTCTTTCCGGCCTACCTTCTCGGCGTCACGGACATAGAACTCGCAATCGCTCTGGCGCTCTATCCCGTCCTCGAGGCGTTCTCTGCAATCCCGATGGGGAGACTCTGCGACACGCGGGGGAGGAAGCGCGTCTTCGTCTTCGCGCTCGCCTACGTAGCCCTTCTCACAGGAACGATTGGGATTACGAGAAACCTCTACTTCGTCGCGACCGTTCACGCCCTAATGGGGATCGGTGCAGCGGGTGTCACCGTTTCGTCCCTTACGATGATCACAGACGCGACGGGAGGTCTGCACACCTATTTCGCCTCGCAATTGGGATACGCCTTCGCGGCCACCGGCGGGGGAATAGCCGTCGCCCTCCTTGTCTCTACAATCCTGCTGAGGGAGCCCCTCCATCAGATAAAGCCCGAACCGCTCTTGATTAACCCTCTAAAGGCGCTCGATGCGAGGACGAAGGCGATCCTACCTGTCTGGCTGGCTCTCACGGCGATGATCGGGATTGCCTTCTACCTCCCGAGGGCCTTGAGCCGTCTGGGGTTCGAATCGACGACCACCTCATACGTTCTCTTCGTCGGAGTCGCAGGGCTTGGGGTGGGTTCCGTCGGCTTCGGCGCGCTCTCCGACAGGATTGGGAGGGAGAAGGTGCTGCTGATCGGCGTGGTCGGGCTCCTCGGTCTTCTCCTGTCCCTCGCGACGACGTTGAGCGGGGGCGCGACAATCGATTCTCTTGTTCAACATCTTTACCTAATCGCCCCATTTGCTCTCGCAACCTCGGCACTCGTGCCCAGCATCCTCGCAACGGTGGGGGACAGAGCCCGCCAGGAGATGAGAGGCTCGGCGATGGGTATCTACAGCGTGATGCTCAGCGGAGGAATCGCCTTCGGCACTCTGGTAGCTGGGTTCGCGCACACCATGGGCGGTCTGCCCGCAATCCTGTATGCGGGAGCGATTATCTTTCTTGCTGCCTGTCTCGTGAGTCTTTTCTTGATCAGAAGAGTGAAGGCCTGACTGAAGGAGTCGGTCAGAAGTTCGAAGAAGCCGCACCCAGAGCGTCATTCGTCTGAAGAGAGCCTGGGGTCATCGCGGAAGCCGGCGCACGATAACCATCGTATGATGCCGAAGACGGCGAGCGAGTCGTAGGAAGGATGAGGAGAATTCCTGCGAAAGCATTATACTTTCAGAATTCCTGCTTCCTTCACCTGTTGCGGGGGTCGCCCAGAGCAACCAGCGGGAAGCCTGGTCAACGGCGCGAGCGAGAGTGCTCTCCGCGATGCTTAGGACCTCGTCCCTTAGTGTCGAGTAACTCGACGGGGAAGGGTTCGTGGGTTCGAATCCCACCCCCCGCACTGAACTCGTGCGACTGCCTGTCTCGTTCATCATTCTGGCAGTTTCCCTATTCCTACGCCCTGTTCTGGTCGTCTCAAACTATTAGAGAAGAGTGAGGAGAGACCTGAAAGCACGGAATCGGTCAACTCAGTTGACCTTTAGGGTCGACAGCAACAAGAGGAGGGCAACAAGAAGAACGTCTTTTGTCCGTGTACCGTCCTTCACTTCAGGGTTTGCGAGGTCGAGAGCATTTCGATCATCTTCTCGGCTCTCTTCTCTCTCGTCTCATCCTTCTTCGCACTCTCAATCCATTGGATGTACGCCTTCTTGTGCGAGTTCGAGAGGCTCTTGAAGAACGCATTTACCTTCTTGTTCTCCCCCAGGCTCGAAGGACGACCTCAGGGATCATGATCTCCGCAGGCGCAGCGTCACGCTCCATCGAGACCCTCACTCTGTCCCCCGCAGACTTGCTTATCACATCTCGAATCTCCTTCTTGACGACCATGAAGTGTCCACCGGCTCCGTTTGGGAGCAGCGAGCTTCTGAACCCCACTCCGTCAATCGTTCCCCTCACCGGACCCCTCGAGCTCGTGCCCAGCACCCTCTCCTGATCAGGCGGGACGGCGAGGTATGTCCAGGTGCCTACGCCTTGGGGTCTTTCAAGAAGGGCCTCGAACTTGTACCGGGCCATGTTCAGTGTGTTGCTTACGCTTGAAATTAAGCATTCACGAGGATTGACTCGTCGAATAACCTTATTCGGGCTCCTGGAGGAGGTGAGGCAAGCGGATGCGCAGGCCAAAGAAGTATAGGAGGAGACGGATACCATGGTTCCTCATCCTGCTAGGAATCTTTGTAGCCGTAATAGTCGGCGGCATCGCCTACTATGAGATCCAGCAGGCGGGCAACCCCTTCCCCTTCCCCTGCCTCGGGAGCGAATCCCTCACCTTTCACATTCATCCCTACCTCAGGATCGTGATAAACGGTCAGAACATCACTATCCCAGCGGCGATTGGAATAGTGAACCCTCAGACTCAAAACGGAATTGCCGCGGGAGGCACCTGCTTCGAGCCGATGCACACCCACGATGCGTCGGGAATCATCCATATCGAGTCACCCGGGAATGCTAACTATACACTCTCTAATTTCTTTCAGATCTGGAATGACACCGACCACCTAGGTCATCACATCATGATCAATGGGGTATCTCACCCAATCGTCTTCAACAAGACTGACATTCTTGGATTCAAGGCCGACGGCACACATAAGATAGTTCTCCTTGTGAACGGTCAGGTGTCGAGCGCGTATGAATCGCTGATCCTAGACGTTCTGGATTACTGCAGCAACAGCAGGGGGCAGATTCCACCGTGCTATCCAACGGCAGGCGGTGCAGGCGGGGGGGACCCCGCCTGGGATGCAGTGACATATCCCTACGGGACGGGACACACGATAGTTATAGAGTATCTTTCCACCGCCTAGAACCTCGATCGCGATGCATGGCGGCGGAGGGGAGAATGCAGTTTTTCTGACAGTCAAGCAATCCGGTGAGAGGTCGGCTCGCCTCACTGGAGGAAGCGTCGCCAGCCGAAGGAATTAGCCCTATGATGAGGAAGAAAAGAAGGTATTCGTAAATCGTCAGCGCTGAATCTCTGGGAGAGAGGCGCCAGCTGGAAATTCGTCTCGATGAACTTAGAAGCACGTGTGATCTGCAGCGGAGAAGCCAAGCTAGACCATCGGCTTCGCATCGGCCTAGAACTGGGTGCGTCGCGCGCTGCGAAGCTTCAGCGCCACGGTCTTCCTAATCTTATCGAAGGCGTTCACGACATCCTCCTTTGCGAGGTAGGGGTCCAACTCGGTGGCGCGTATCCGGTCGGGCGAGATCTCAACCTCGTCAATCCGCAGAGGGACCGACATACCGAGGAGACTCGCCAGCTCTTGGACCGCCTTCGGGTAGCTTGCGTTAGCCCGGTACCTGAAAAGGTGGCCCTCCCCCTCTCGGACCGGGTCGGGGTCCAATGGTACCACCAGTTCTCCTGAGGAGAATCCCTTCACCAGTCTCTCTCTCGCGTCGTCCACGATCTGCTGGACCTTCCGCTTGTCGTCACGAAGAGCCGCCCGTCTCTGGCTCAGCTCCCCAGAATCCTTCCATTCGATTCCGATCAAGGAGTAGAACTTCTTATCCCTCCCAGTCCGCTTCGGTTGCTGCTTGAACTCGCCCTCGACGAATTCGAGTTCGCTGTCTATCTGGTCGAGCATCTTCTCTTGTTCGATTAGCTCGGAGGCAATCACTTCGAGCTCGGACAGGTTCATGCCCGCATCTATGCCAGATGGCCGGTCACGTCGAGGACGGCTTGCTTGAAGTCGGTCTTGGAGAGGCCCTTCTTCTCGTACTCTCCCTTATAGGAGTCCCATGCGTCCTCGGCATCCGCAAC
>VBPQ01000189.1 GCA_005877185.1 Nitrososphaerota archaeon | reverse complement strand
CGTAGGAGTATCGACGGACTGAATGTTTATGGTAATCTGTGGGTCTAGACTTTCAACGCTCTGCTTGAAGAGAATGGCCGCCTCGGTGTTCGTCGCATCGTGGCTCTCTATGATGATTGTCACGCTTCCAGTGTAGCCTGCCTTCGCAAACAGCTGTTTCGCTAGAGTGGGGTTGTATTTGTAGCCTTGGATGCTGGCGTCGTAGCCGAACATCCTGGGAGTGAGATACCCGTCCAGCTTCAGCGAGAAGCCGTTGGTGACGTTCTGCAGAAACTGCTGGTAGGGGAATGCGTAGGCTATCGCTTTTCTGAAGTTGACGTCGTCGAAGGGGTGGATCCTTGGATTCATCAGCATGGTTGCTATCGTGTTCGTCGGAGCAGCCCATATCCTGACCCCATTGTGGGTTGAGACAACGGTACCATTGCTTGTGAAAATCTGCTGGTTGATTAAGTCGAATGCGTTAGAGGTGGGGAGTGAAATTGCGTCAGCCGCGCCGGACAGCAAATCAAGCTCACTAGTCGATACACTGGGGACGTATTTCACGATGTACTGGCTAAGTTTCGCGGGACCGGTGTGAGATGGAGTCCCCCAGTAGTTGGGGTAGCGAGCGAAGACGATCTGGCTGCTCGGAGTGTAGCTCTGTAACATGAATGGACCTGTCCCCATCATATGAGTCTGCATGAACGCGCATTCGAATCCCGGAGTCACTCCTCGAGTCAGTGTCGTCCCGGGGCAGTTCGCTATGACATAGCTGGGGGAGACGATAGACCCGCCTGACTCCCAAGCGAACGTACCGAGGGTGGCGGCCTCGGGGTACGGATGTTCGAAGTTGAATTCGACGGTGTAGGTGTCAAGGACCTTCACGCCTCCTGCAGCGAGATACTTCTGAACCTCCGTCGTGTTAGTGACGTGGATAGTGTTGGCGCTAGAATACTCAGGTCCGCCCCTGATTGCCATTGTGAAGTCGGCGGAGAGAAGGAACTCTGGGCCGTCCTCGTGGTTAATCAGAATCGCCCTGTCGTAAGAGAACTTTACGGCCGTGGCGTTGAACGGAGTCCCGTCCTGGAAAGTTATCCCCTGTCTCAAATGGAATACGATTTGAGATGCGTTAGGTGCGATGGTCCAGCTCGACGCGAGCCAAGGCACGAAGGTTGTTGGATCGGAGCCGTTCCAGTGTACGAGGTTCTCGTACACGTTGAGGAAGAACATATCGCTGTAATCCCATGTAAGAGCTGGGTCGAGACCTCCGGGGCCTGGCTGGATGGTATTCTCTTCTATGAAGACGTTAGGATTGGGCACCGCGTTGCCAACCGTCGTGCTGGAAGTCGTCTGTGTTGGCGTCCCTCCGGTTAGGAAAATCGCGTAAACGCCTGCCGTGGCGGCGAGTAGAATTATTATTACGACTATTACCACAGTAGTACGACTAACGGCGGCCGAGCGCAATTCCCAGGCGTCGCACGAGCTGTAAGTTATTTAATGGTATCGAGGTTCTTGAAAAATCGTCAGAAAGTCCAAGTCTACTCTACTCTACTTCACTGATGTCGGTCCCTATCTCAAATAGGGCATCACCCTGATAGATGGCAGGCGATGTCACCATGTGAATCACTCCTGGTTGAGGAACGGTTATCCTCTCGAGCACATCTCCGTACAGGTTCTTGATCACGCCTATTTCCTGTCCCTTCCTG
The DNA here is from genome assembly GCA_005877185.1 of Nitrososphaerota archaeon. Taxonomy (GTDB): domain Archaea; phylum Thermoproteota; class Nitrososphaeria; order Nitrososphaerales; family Gagatemarchaeaceae; genus TA-13. The sequence continues at coordinate 1,115 of VBPQ01000189.1, read as the reverse complement.
ACCATGTCCCCCGCCCTGACGTCCGAGATGAAGAAGCCTCCTCTCTCAGAGTAGATGTGGTATGGCCGATACACCTTGGCTTTCTTTGGTATGTCCGGCTCCCCTCTGAGCATCCTCAGATGCTTCATCACGTTCGTAATCCCCTTGAACACCATGTCAACGATGTCGGATTGGCACCTCCCGCTTCCTCCGGCCTCGGTCCCCATCGTAATCGGTACCGGCTGCCCTTCGTAGGGCGGCTTGGCCCCAGGTCTGGGACGCCCCTCCCTAATCCAGACCCAGCCGAAATTCCTTGCCAAGGCGAAGGCGGCGTCGTCCCTCTTTGGGTCTTCGCCGAATCTGGTGTACATCGTACTGATCAGGAGGTCCTCGATGATGTCTCCGCCGTGGAGGTCGAGCCTGTATTCGGCTTTAGAAAGCATGTTGTCGTAGAACGCCTTTGCCACCTGGTAGCTGATCAGAGGATGCCCGGATCCTCCCATGGGTATTTCTCGAACGAAGGCCCCCGAGAGACCCCTGTAGTCCACCGGGTTCGTGTAGACCCATCTGGCTTCGAAGGCCGGAGTATTGACGACGGGTACGATGATGACTGTCCCCTTCACTTCGGTTGGATCAAGCTCTGTCTGCAGCCTGAGAGTTCCAGCGGGTCCGTTGTACTCCGACCCGTCGATTCCTCCGTTCACCAGCAGGGTGGGCCCGTCCCCGGCACCGTTCACGACGGTGAAGGGAATCTGATGCGGACCCGCAGGCTTTTCGGAAATCGAGAGATTGCCCCGCTTCTTCTGTCCGCCCTTTACCTCGAGGTCTTGAATCTTGACCGTTCGAGACACGCGAGCCCCCCGCCCCCCTTTCTTATTAATGCGCAGCGCGGTCCGCCGGAACTTTGACGCGTCCCAAGAACTGTCGTACGATCGACTCGAATTCCTGGGGCCTTTCGACGTGGAGCCAGTGGCCGCACCCCTCGAAGACATGCATCTCGGAGTCCGATATACCAGCCCCAAGCTTCCTCCCTTCCTCCAGGGGGATTATCCAGTCTTGGTCTCCGTGCATGACCAGAGTTGGAACTCTGATTTCCTTCAGCTTCGATTCGACTCCCCAGTCGTCGTTCTGCTCCT
>VBPQ01000071.1 GCA_005877185.1 Nitrososphaerota archaeon | reverse complement strand
GGTGCATACAAAAATCTGACAGGTGGCAATTGGGGAGGAGGCTACGAATACTGGAATGGCACCGCGGGACCAAAAAATCCCCAATATCCATACTGGTACTTAGAAGGAGTGTGGAACCTTCCCACAGTTACCAGCAGTTGCCAGTCTCAACTTCCCTGCACCTATGGCATATGGTCTGGTCTGACCGATGTGGCGAACGGCAGTCACTTGGCCCAGACTGGGTTCGGCGCGGATACATCCACGAGCGGGTCCACGTATTTACCTGTGGTACCAATTCGTTCCTGTAAATAGTACAGCAACAAACTGCACATTCACTATGACTCCAGGAGATCATATTCTTTCTGGAACCTACAACGATGCTAATACCAGTCCCACCGGAAGTCCCTCGAGCTACAACGTAGATACGTTGGACAGCACCATAGGTCGAGCATGTCAGACCTACCACTACAACTGGTCTAGTGATCTCGGGGCAAATTCTTACTTCGACATCTTAGCGGGTGAGGTTCATCAGACCACTATTCCGAATTTCGGCCAAGTAACGATAAGTGGCATAATATACGATAACCACTACAACGGAGGACCACCTGGGCATTGCATCTCCACCCCTTACAATAACGGCTGGGCTAACTCTTTCACCATCATCTCTGGTGGCCATAAGGCCACGGAGTCTCTGGAAGCGGCAATTGTACGTTCAAAGACGACTACTGGTAGTAGGAAGCTCAAAGAAGCTGCTTACTCTGAGGCTTGTCTAGTTCTCAACTGGCTACCTCGGAAACCGATTCTTACCGCTCAACGAGGCTCACGGCGGGTCGATGGATCTCAGCTAGCTTACCTGAGCGAGTTGTTCTGCGAAGGATTCACTTTGACACTCACAAGATTCGTTTTCAAGAATGAAAAAGGAGTTCAGTACGCGTTTACAGGGTCTGACAAATAATGCTTTTATCTTCTATAACTTCGAGCGAGGTCACATCTGAAGCCCGGTCGTCTAGTGGCCAAGGATAGGGGCCTCTGGAGTCGCCAGTGACCACATGGCGCCAGTTCCTCTGACCGAGGTTCGAATCCTCGCCGGGCTACTTCTTTTGGCAAACCAAGCTCATTTCTTCACCTAATTCACGCTTAGAGGCGTTCGTGTGCTTCTTCCGCTGCAGATTATCGACTTGTCATGCTCGAACCACATAATATTTTGGAAACACGACGTCGTTCCAGCCTTCCACCAGGACGGTGTCGGAGATGAGAAAGCCTCTCGAGGGGAAAAGCAACGCGGTTGCGACGCCGTCCTCAAGATCGTCATAGACATGAAAGTCAAGATATTCCGATTCATGCTGACAGACTTTCCTCCTCTCAGTCCCCCCTGGAGCAATACCAATGCCGTCTCGCAGTAACTAGACCGTCAGGCTAGGCAGTAACGCTTCAACGGGCTTGTTCTCAAAGATGATTTGCCGAAGGTGATTGGTCATCACAATGGGGTCGTTGTGCTGCCAGACGTTTCTTCCGACCGCCAGACCGGTCGCGCCGGCGTCCATCGAGCCCTTGACCTGCCTGAGAAAGGCCTCGTCTGTTGGCGCCTTCGGACCGCCTGACATGAAGACCTTCACCCCGCCCGCAGCCTTCACGGCCCAGGAGAAGCTCGCCGAATCTCCCGTGTACTTTATCTTCGCCGCATCGGCCCCGAGCTCCAGCGCGGCCCTCGCCGCGTATGCGACGGTCTCTTTGGAGGTATCGTTCGTTACCGCCGCCCCCCTGGGGTAGACCCACGCTATCGCCGGAATATTCCTCTCGTGAGCCTCTTCCTGTATTCTCCCGAACTCGGCGAACATCTCCGGCTCGTGCGCGCTTCCGAGGTAAATCGTGTATCCCACACCCTTTGCGCCGAGAGAGACCGCGTACTCCACCGAGCAGACCTGCCTCGAGAGAGGCTCTCCCTTCGGAATGTTCGATTTCCCGTTGAGTTTCACGATGAGTGGGACCTTGCCCGTGTAGAACCTCTCGGCAACGCCCTTCTGAAAGACGACCCCGTTGAACCCTCCCTTGACCGCGATGTCCATGACGAAGCCGGGGTCGACGTTCCTCTCGTCGAAGTCGGTCGAAGGCCCGTGCTCCAGCCCTTGGTCGTACGCTAGCAGGAGGCTCCTCCCGCTCCTCAGGAACGCCTCCATCCTCTCTCCTTTCATTTTCGGATGAAAGCAAACTCATCCGTGAATATTTAAGGGTGAAGACGGGTCGAGGTCAGGCGAGTTGCGCCTCGAGGAGTTCCTGGAAGAAAGGACTACGGCGGATGTCTCGAAAGTTCTGTCAGCGGTCGCCAAGTCATCAGTTAGGGTCTGGGAGGCTCTTCCCATCGAGAGGGGGGTGACGGGCGGAACGAACCCATCGGGTGACAGGCAAGCCGCCCTTGACCTCTTCACGAACGGAGAGTTCTCGAACTCACTGATCGCCACCGGCGCGGTCGCGGAGCTCGCCTCCGAGGAGGAGGCCCAGCCTCTTACGGGGAGGGGGGCCCTTCATGTGGCGATGGACCCCCTCGATGGCTCTTCCAACATCGAGACAAACAACCCCCTCGGCAGCATCTTTGGAATCTACGACTCTGCCCTCCCCTGCTCGGGGGAGAGGATCGTCGCCTCTGCCTTCGTGACCTATGGGCCGATGGTCACCCTGACCTTCTCGACCGGGAATGGGGTAAACCGGTTTGGCCTTGTCCGAAAAGGATCGAACTTCGTCTTCGAGCTAGCTGCCCAAGACTTGAAGATGCCCGACAAGCCGGAGGTCTACGGCTTCGGCGGCCTGAGGAGGGAGTGGATTCCCCCCGTCGAGAGGTTCGTCACCAAGCTCGAGCAGCTCGGTTCGAAGGTCAGGTACTGTGGAACGTTCGTGGGGGACTACAATCAGGTGCTCAAGCACGGGGGGATCTTCGGGTATCCCGCCCTGAAGGGCAAACCGCGCGGGAAGCTGAGGCTCCTCTACGAGGCCGCCCCCATGGCCTTCATCACGAAGGCCGCAGGTGGTTACTCGACCGACGGTTTCGTCGACCTGCTCAGGGTCGAGGCGGAAGAGCTCTCCGCGACAACTCCCGTCTACACCGGAAGCTACTCCATTACAAAGGAGCTGGAGAGGACCGTCTCCTCAGGCTCCCCTTAGCTACGGCCAGAGTCCGAGCGTCTTTATCGCGTCGGCGACCCTCCCGACCCCTACGATGAGCGCCGCGGTCCTCATTGAGACATTTTCCTTGTGAGAAGTCGCCTGGACGTCGCTGAACGCTCTCGTTATCTTGTCCTCGAGCTTTGCGTTCACCTCCTCCTCGGTCCACCTGAGTCTGTTCAAGTTTTGGACCCACTCCAAGTAGCTCACGATGACTCCCCCTGAGTTCGCGAGAATGTCGGGTACGACAAAGACTCCGTTGGTATCGAGGACCTTGTCGGCCTCCGGCGTCGTCGGCCCGTTGGCGCACTCCACGATTACCTTTGCCCTGACTCCCTTCGCCACGTCCCTCGTGATCGCGTTCTCGAGCGCCGCGGGCACGAGGATGTCGCACTCGCTCCTTAGGAGCTCATCTTCGCTGATCTTCTCCGTCCCCGGCATCCCAACGACGGTCCCGGTCTTCTCTTTGTGCTTGAGCAGCTTGACGGCGTCGATTCCCTTCTTGCTCGATATGGCCCCCTGCGAGTCGGCCGCTCCCACAAGCTTTCCCCCCAACTCCTGAAGTATCTCCGCATAGTTCGAACCTGCGTTGCCGTACCCCTGGACCGCGAAGGTCGCCCCCTTCAGCGTCAGCTTCTTCACCTCGGCGGCCTCCCTCGTGCAGAAGACGGCGCCTCTCCCCGTGGCTGTGTCCCTCCCCAGGGAACCTCCCAGCGGGATCGGCTTCCCCGTGACCACCTCGGGAACCATGTAGCCCTTCAGCTGGCTGTATGTGTCGACGATCCAGGCCATTATCTGCGCGTTTGTGTAGACGTCGGGTGCCGGGATGTCCCGGTACGGCCCGATGAAGTCCGCTATCGCCGAGGCGTACCGTCTCGTCATCCTCTCCAGCTCCGCATTCGACATCTCCTTCGGGTTGCAGATCACGCCTCCCTTCGCCCCTCCGAAAGGAATGTCCGCGATGCTGCACTTCCAGGTCATCCAGCACGCCAGAGCCTTGACTTCATCAAGGGTAACGTTGGGGTGATAGCGTATCCCTCCTTTCGAAGGCCCCCGGGCATCGTTGTACTGGACCCTGAAACCCGTGAAGACCTTCATTCCACCGTCGTCCGTCTTCACGGGGAGATAGACGGTGAGAATTCTTCTCGGACTCTTCAGCATCTCGTGGATCCAAGGTTCAAGCTTCAGGTATTCAGCCGCGATCTTGAGTTGCTCCAAGGCATTCTCAAAAGGGTTCGGCTTGGGCTCGGCCATATTGCCCGCGCGCCCCACTTGTCTATTTACGGATTTCTGGAGGTCTGAAGGGCGAGCGCAAGCTCCGTTATCTTTCCATCCCAGTTCTTCGCCTTTACGACACTGCTCGAAACGAGGACGCCGTCGACTCCCAGTTTCACCGCCATCCTGACATCCTCCCCGTCTACTATTCCCGCGCCGCAGAGTATCCTCCCACGATAAGCCCCGGACCTGGCCGCACTCACACTGTTCTCGATCAGCTCGGGTCTCGCCTTCGAGACCGCGACCCCGCCCCCGATGAGCTCAGGCGGCTCGACAGCCAGGTAATCTGCGGAGAGTGCGGCCAGTTTCCTTACCTCGCGGGGGGTCTGCGCGCAGAGGCAGACCTCCAGTCCTAGCGACTTGAGACGAGAAACCGCGGTGTCTAAACCGGCAGGTGGAACTCTCGCCTCGCTGTGGTTAAGGATACTTCCCGCCGCCCCAGCCGCCTTGATTGATTCGGGGATGAGGGCGCCCGTGCTCTGCCCGACCACGCCGAGCTCAGCCTTCTGACTGAACACCCGGTTGTTCACCGTGGATGCGACGGCGCCGATCATCGGCGTTGGGGGCGCCACCACTATCTCAATGTCGACGACACTAGAAACACGTTCCGCCGCACGCGCCAGCTCGACAGACTTCGCACCCAAGACCTCGATATAGTTCTTGAAGTTTAGTATCAGCGTCCTTCTGTCTCGCACAATTGACAGTTGTTCTTCCAGCCCATATATAGGGTGACCCGCCCGCGGCCTCCCGACTAGGTCAGCCCTCGAAGCTGCTGAGGTATTCCGCTAGAACTCGTCTTCTTCCGAGTCCTCTTCCCAGCCGTCGTCCTCCAATTCCTCGTCGAAATCCTCTTCGAGCTCTTGGTCTTCCTGGGACAATTGGAGCGGTCAGCGCGGTTTTCGATGACCTATTAAATGTTGCCGGCTTTGTTCTAAGATGAAGATGAAGAAAGGGGGTGTGAGGAAGATTTCGGGAAAGAGCATCCGCGAGGCCGCGAAACTCGTTCTTGGTGGCGGTGTCATCGTGTACCCGACCGACACGGTCTACGGCCTGGGGTGCGACCCGATGAACGAGCTCGCGGCTCGGAGGGTCTTCGCGATAAAGGGGAGAGGGGGAAAGCCAGTCCCCGTCCTCTGTGATAGCCTCGAGTCTGCCTCTCGCTTGGTCCGGTTCAGCGGAAGGGCTCGTCAGCTGGCGAAAGATTACTGGCCGGGTGCCCTTACAATCGTTCTTCCGCTAAGGGCGGAACTGCCGGAGCTTATCCACCAAGGCAGCGGGACGCTCGGGGTCAGAGTTCCAAACTCAAGGAGCTGTCTCGAGCTGATTTCAGCTTGCGGCGGGCACCTTATCGGGACAAGCGCCAACAGGTCCAGAAAACCCGCCTGCAGGACGGCTCAGGAGGCGATTCAGTCAATCGGGGAAGAGGTGGACCTGATACTCGACGGCGGGATTCTCAGCGAAAAAGAGTCGACCGTGGTGAAAGTATCTGAGAACCGGGTAGAGATTCTGCGTTCTGGAGCGGTCACCGTTGCTAACCTTCCTCAGCGAACTCTACGCAGGTGACGCGTCGACACTGTCAAGGAAGGTCACTTTCCGCGGAAAGGTGCATTCACGTCCTCCATCTCCTAGAGTTCTGCAGGCTAGTTCACCCTCTTCCCTCCCTCCCTCCTTTCCCTTCGGATGAACCCGACCCCCTTTGAATCTGGAAAGCAATTAAGGAGGGGAGCAATCGGCCTGAGTAGAAGGATAGTTGAACCTCATCCTGACCTCTGCGAAGGGGCTTGAAGCGAGGGCATCCGCCGAGTTCAAGGAGCTCGCCCTGCTCTCAGGGATTAGGAAGGTCGGCATAGAGCGGTCCGCCTACGACGGGGTCATCGAGGCCGATGTCGAAAACCCGCGCGCTCTGCTGAAGTTCCTTTCAGACTACGTGAAGGCAGAACCCTTCAGGATACGCTTCATCCTGAGAGCGCTGCCCATCGATGCCGTGGTGGACACGAAGATTGAGGAGATCACGGCGGCCGTGAAGCGCCTCTCCTCCGCGATTGGCCAAGGCGATACATTTCGCATAACGATTGAAACGAGGGATTGTCCCTACTCGACCAGAGAGCTCATAGACGCAATTGCAGAGGTGATAGACAGGAAGGTTGACCTTGAGTCTCCGAAGAAGATAGTCCTCGTGCAGGTATTCGGAGAATACACGGGGATTTCGGTGCTCGCTCCGGAAGAGGTTCTCAGCATTGTAAAGCTGAAGCGTGGGTCCTGACCCTCCCACTACCCACCCTAGGTCCGCAGCGCGGAGAGGATGGCCGCCTCCTCCACCCTCTCCCATTCACTCTCGCTCAGTTCAACGGACGGCAGACGCCTTCCCTCCGCGATACCTGAACCGACCATCCTCTTCACCTCCCCCCTCTTCCCCGCGGCGATGAGAATTCGTTTCTCCCCCCTCTTGTATCCCACACTCGCGACTGCTTCCGAAATTTGAGTGGTACGGGCTAGCCTCAGAAGAAGGTCTACCTCGGGCTTCTTAGCTAGTAGAGATCCATCGCCCGAGGCCTTCAGCGTCTGTGCCGTGATTAGCCTGAAGAATCTTTCGTTAGACCCGCTACTCGCGTCGACCAGCTGGAAGAGAAGGTTTGGAAAAGACCTCAGCAGCCTCGCCTTCAGGTCTTCCCATTCGCCCCTCCCCTCGAGCAGGAAGCACGCTACCTCGGTCCCCTCCATCAGCGGTGAGTCACCCTCCGTGCGAGAATGGGATCAAGACCACCCACTCCCCGGTCTTGAGAACTCTATCCTTCGATCCCGCCACAAACGCCTCCCCATCCCCTACCATCGCAAGGGTGTTGAACCGGCTGAACCCGACCCGTCCCGGCTCGATGGCGAGAGCCCGCAGCCTTTCGATAAGTTCGCCGACCTGAATCTCCTCGAAGTCCAGCTCGAAGGCCTCCCTCCCCAGGCTTGTCGCTATGTGCCCTACGCATCTTACTGTGATCATTCTTCGCGGACCACCAGAAGCTTTTCCCAGTACCTTCTGCCAAAGTACGTAACTGGAGGGTCGAGGATCGAACCCCTCGCCGCCTCGAGCTTCGAGGCGCGCAGCTCATGCGATGGCTCCTCCTCTTGAAGCTCCGAGAGAGGATAGTTCACCCCGACTGTCCTGAGACCTATCACGTGCATGGTGCTCTTGTGCGGGAAGAGCTTCCCGCTTTTGGCTGCCTCTATCACTTCGTTCTTCTTCACCCTCGGGGCAAGGATAACCACGTTCCCCGGATTGGGAATAGCGGTCTCAACGAGTTCCTCCTCGATGAAATCCTGCTTCAGACCCATGGCACGAGAAGCCTCGTCCAGTCTTCGGACGAGCTCGAAGCTCACCGCTAGGCTCCTGAATCTGGAAGAGGCGACGAAGCAGGAACCTGAAGTGAGGACCGAGACGGGGGTGCTCCTCCCGTCGACGAGTTCGATTGCCTCCTTGAGCGAGACTCTGCGGTCGATTCGCGAACTTTTCAGGATTTCCACAAGACTCTCCCTCTTCGCACCCTTCAACAATCTGGCCCATCTCTCGAGCCTTATCTCGGGGGAGGAGTAGTCGACGAGGTGGCAAAGGATGTGACGCGCACCCAGGTCCTTCAGAGCTCTGAGCCGATGCATTCCGTCGAGCACCACGTGGTTTTCTCTGTCGACGATAATCGGGTCACGCTGAAACCCATCTGCCCGGATCCGGTCGGAAAGCCTGGATGAGAGGTCGGTAATCGTCTCTTCATGCGGGAGGACCGAACCAATCGGTCTCAGGTCGACCTCAACTAGCTGGCTTCCGACTCTCAACGGCTACTGCACCGCCTGCGCCTCTGCTTCTATTACCTCTTTCTCTTCTGAACCGGTCTTCAACGTTTTTGTTATGTATCCCGCGATGTGATTTCGCAGCGTCTTAGAGCTAATGATCGTCAACTCTGACAGGACCTCCTTATTCTTCTCGAAATCGGTAGTGAACCTGTCGGGGTACCTTTGGAGGAGGGTCTGTGAAATTCTTCTGATTCTATCCAACTGTTCTGCTCTGGCTCCCCACGTCAGAGCAGAGATTAACCTTTCTTCCCCTCAAGATATCGTCTGGAGTTTTCCGAGACTGTAAGGGCCATCTCTGCGAAGTCGAGGCCCAGAAGCTGAGATAAGAAGAAGACGACACTCGGGATGAGAGAAGGTCCCGAAACGGCTTCACCAAGAGGGGAGTAGGTTACGGGAGCATCGCTTTCGGTCAGGATGAGGTTTCTCGGATAAGACTTGGCGATTCCGGCCAATTTCTTCGAGTAGAGGATGGCGGGGCCGAAGGAGACGTAATATCCCTTCGCCGCTGCCCTGGGCACAAGTTCTGAGCCTTCGAACCAGTGAAGTAGGACGGACGGTGGGTCAAAAGACTCGAGGTTGTCCAGACAAGCCTCTCCTGCACCCCTGCTGTGCACCTGGACGGGCCTCCCGAGCCTCTCGGCGATCTCCAGCTGCACCCTGAAGATGCGAAGCTGTTCGCTCCGCTCCGTGACTGCCGAGTACTTCGGGTCGAGCCCGACCTCCCCTACACCGGTCGCACGGGTTGAAAGCGATTCCAGCTCCTTCTCATCTAACCCTTTGGCTGCATCGGAAGGGTGAACGCCGACGAAGGCCTTGATTAGGTCGGGAGACCCTCTTGCAAGCTCTAGGTTCCTCGCGGAGTCGCGGAGGTTCGTAGAAGCCGAGTATAGCAGGATTTTTGCTCCCCTGGCCAGGGTTATCGAACCCTCGGCATCAGTGAAGTCCGCAAGGTGAAGATGAGCGTCGCAGAAGGGCAACGGCCCCCCTTCTCATCGGTCAAATTTAACGGAGAATCTGCACGCGGACTCAATTTCGCATGTTCTGAATTGGGAGATTGAGAGCCATTATATCCAAATTTCTTCTTTTTTCATCATTCTTAGGGTAGATGTGGCATTAGGGCACCAAAGCAGGCGCCATCGTTGGTTGTTTCGACCAAAGGTTAAATACTTGCCAGCAAACGAGAAAAATAGGTATGTCTGGGTCGGAGTTCGGACTCGCGGCTGTATACAGGGTGATAAAGAAGGCGGGTGCAGAGAGGGTCGGAGATGACGCGGCGATTGAGCTTAGAAGCGAGCTGGAGGAGGTGGGGATGCAGATCGCCAAGCAGGCGGTGGAACTGGCCGCCCACGCGGGGAGGAAGACGGTCAAGCCCTCGGACATAAAGCTCGCGGCAAAGGCGGTTCTCAGGCAATAGACCGTCTGCGATCGTTCACTCGGGTTTTCCCTTCCGCGTTTGCAAGACTTATTTCATTTGGTCCTCGCCCAGCCGTCCGCGCCCCGGTGGTGTAGACCGGTCAAGCATACGACCCTCTCGACCGAAAGGAAAGCGAGGTCGTGACATGGGTTCAAATCCCGTCCGGGGCATTATTCATGCGCTTTACGAATATCTGACCGATTCTCGCGCTTTTGGGGTTCGCGGAATGTCTCCTCCAGCTTGCCATTCCGTTCTGACCACCAGATACCAAGGAAACACTATGTCGTTCCGGCCCGGTTCTTCTACGTGGTCCGAAATGCGAAAACCTCTCGACGGCTTGAGGAAAATGCTCTGGCTATTGCTGCCGAATTCCTGGAAGAAATCAATCTCGACGCACTCGGAGGCGTGACGACATGACCACGACCTCTCCTTCGCAGTGGCGCCCAAGTGCAGAGTGTGTGAAGAATCGTCGCGCACAGACAGTTATTCTTGAGAGACTCATAACCAACCTCATTTTTGGAAATCAAGAAGGCTGCACGTTTGTTGGCGGTCGTTGGCCCGGAAAACAAGCAACAGACTTAAGTCTGTGATTTCTGGCGAAAAAGAGATGGTCGAGCTAGAGGTAGCCACCCTGGGCGGAGGATGCTTCTGGTGCACAGAGGCGATCTTCACCCAGCTCAAGGGAGTCGAAAGCGTCGAGTCCGGCTTCTCCGGGGGGCAGGTCGAAAGTCCGACGTATGACCAGGTCTGCAACGGAGACACGGGACACGCGGAGGTGGTCCAACTCACCTTCAAACCTTCGGTAATCTCCTACCACGAACTGCTCCGCATCTTCTTCACGGTGCACGACCCCACCACTCTAAACCGCCAGGGACACGACGTCGGAGCTCAGTACAGGTCGGCGATATTCTACCATGACGACAGACAGAAGAAAGTCGCTGAACAGGTTATCAAAGAGGTGAACGCTTCGAAGATTTGGGGACGGCCAATAGTCACGGAGGTGGTGCCGTATTCAGCATTCTACAAGGCCGAGGACTACCACCAGCGATACTTCAAGAACAATCCATTGGCGTCATACTGCCAGAACATCATTGCACCGAAGGTCACCAAGTTCCGCAGGCAGTACCTGCACAAGCTCAAGGAACAGTCGCATCAGTGAGTCAGATGCGCCGCCTGACGACCGAAATCATCACGATTGCGACGGCGGCGGCCGCAATCCCGGCGCCGCCCACGACCAGCGGCTGGGAATCACGATTGCGACGGCGGCGGCCGCAATCCCGGCGCCGCCCACGACCAGCGGCTGGGAATACCAGTTCCCCGTAGTACCGGATTGTTGCGAGGTGACGCTCACATTGCTCCCCAGCGAACTGCTCTGAGATGTTGACACGCTCGCGACGTAGGTTCGTTCGATGGAGTTCGCCTGGCTCAGGGTCGAAGCGGCCTCGC
>VBPQ01000190.1 GCA_005877185.1 Nitrososphaerota archaeon | reverse complement strand
TCCTTGAGCCGAGGAAGCTTGACACGAAGGCTATCGTGGCGAGGAAAGAGAGACCGTGGCGGAAACCAACCTGCGGAGCCTGAGCCAAGGGGTGCCTTCAGATGGTAATCCCGAGGGCGATCCTGATGAAGGAGCCCAGGAGATATAGAACGAGCGTCGTCCCGAACATTATTCCCAGTATCTCTAGGAAGTCCCTTGAGAAGCCCTTCCCCGATATCACGGAGCTGTAGTATGTGATCGAAGCCACTATGATCACGGCCAAGACCAGGGAGGCGCTCAGGGCTACGACCTGGCTCGGAGTCAGGAAGTAGGGAGTCGCCAGGATGATTGCGGTGATGAAGTACGACACCCCGGTGTAGACGGCCGAGAGGCGAGCCGAGCCGGTAAAGCCCTGCTTCGCTTGAGCGAATGCCGCCGAGGACATGGCCAGGGAGGCGGCAGCCCCCGCGACCACCCCGGCGAGACCCGATATCTCGGTCGAGTTGTAGATGCCGAGGGAACCGGCGTGTATCCCCGTTATCTCCACTAGGGCGTCGGCCAGCCCCAGGACGACGAACGAGATGTAGTGAACAGACGAAGTCTCGATCTTCTGCCCGAACTCCTTCTCGTGCTCTTCCTCGTCTTTCAGCATCTCATCGAAGGCTTTCCTGTCCTGGGCTGGAATCAATTCTGCGACGGCCCTGTACCGCTTGATCACAGCGGCTTCGTGCCTGTCCAGGTAGCGCACGGCGAAGGTCAGGCCAAAGAGGACCCTCAGGAGGACGATTAGGTCGACACGAAGAGAGCTCGCCTTCACTTGGAATTCCGGGGCATACCTCCTCCAGAATTCGTAGTGCCTGTACTCAGTCGCGGAGAGGCCGGCGAGTATCTCCGAGAAACGCTTGTTCTTCGCCATTCGGGGGTCGGAGAGTCGCTTGTAAGTCAGGTGGTCGAGGTACTCGTCGGTGCACCCGACCCGCGCGACCTCCTGGAGCTGCCGAGATGGAGATTCGCTCATCTCATCTTCCGACCCGTTGATACCGACCACTTATTTGGGTTCTTCAAGGTGTAAAACGATGATATGGTTGGACAGGAGATTTAGGCTCGGGTCGTTTATACCGCGGAAGACGAGGTTTCCCTCGAGGTGCGAACACACTGACTATAGCATACTGCGTGAAGTGCAGGGCGCAACGCGAGATGACGAATGCGCGGAACACCACCTTCAAGAACGGAAAGAAGGCTCTGACGGGTGTCTGTGGCGTCTGTAGCACCAAGCTATTCAGGATCGGGGGCTAGTGAGGCCGCGAGGGCCTCGGCTACCCGCCCTCCTCCTTTATTCCAGCCAGTTCTCGATGCTGGCTTGCTTAGTGTACATAATCCTCAACCCTGAGATTCTCACCCCCACGAGCCTCACCTTCTTCTTCCCCGAGCTGAACCGCGATAGCATGAGGAGTGCTTCCTTGCGAATGACCCCTTGGTCCTGCGTGCTGGCCACCAGTCTCGTCTCGCGGGTGTGGGTCTCGAAACCCTGGAACCTGATCTTGATGCCCACGCTCTTGAAGCTCAACCTCGCTTCTATCGCTCGACTCGCGAGTTCCTCTGCCATCGCCCCAACGATCCGCTCTATCACATCCCAGTCGGTGGTATCCTCCTCGAGGGTGCGCTCGGTGCTGAGCGACCTGTAGGGCTGCTCGCGTATCTCCTCTCGCTCGACGCCGTTCGCGACCTGAACCAACCAGCGGGCCGTCTTTCCCAGCCTTCGTCCCAGGAGAACCTCGTCACCCTTCTGGAGGTCCCCGATCGTCGTAATCCCGAGGCCCTGAAGGAGGACCTCGGTCTTCCTCCCGACTCCCGTGATCCTCCCGATGGGCAGCGGAGCGAGGAACTCCTTGGCTCTGCCACGCGGGATGAGGGTGACACGGTCCGGCTTGTTGATATCTGTCGCTATCTTCGCCGCTGACTTGTTCTCTGCGATTCCGACCGAGCAGGTGAGCCCCGTTTCCTCCTTCAGCTCATGTCTCAGCCTTTCAACCAGCGAGAGGGCAGCCGCTGGAGTCTTGACCTGGTCGGAGACGTCGAGGAAGGCTTCGTCGATGCTTACCTGCTCGAACTTGTCGGCGAAGCGGCGGACTAGCCCCATCACCTTCGTCGAGAGACTGACGTAGTAGTCGAAGTCTGGCCTCAGGTAGACTGCTCCCGGGCAGAGGGCCCAGGCCCTGGTTATCGGCATCGCCGACCTGACGCCGTAGCCTCTCGCCACGTAGTTGCAGGCGACCACGACGCCTCGCCCCTTCCCTTCTCTGGGGTCGGCGCCGACGATTACCGGTTTGTCCGCCAAGGCGGGATTTCGCTGAACCTCTGCCGAGGCGTAGAAAGAATCCATATCGACGTGCAGGATGAACCTGTTGCCCGGAGTCTCCTCCAGGAGGGTGGGATTTGACAAATCCTTTCGGCTGGAGGGGTCGGTTTCCTTTAAGAGTTGCCGGCCAATGGGGCCCATCCCAGGTAGAAGGCGGGCTTTAGCGGGCTCTGTCTTGTTGATATCTGTCGACATCTTCGCCGCTGACTTGTTCTCGGCAATTCCGACCGAGCAGGTGAGACCCGTCTTCCGTTGCCAAAGCCGTGGACCCTTATCACAAAGATTACCAACTTGACGAAATACCTGTCGGAGAGCTTTCTCAAATTCATCCAGGAGGATGGGGTTGGACAAATTAAAGAGTTGCCGACTGAGAGGCTACTCTAGGTAGAAGGCGGGCTTCAGCGGCAGCGCGTCTTTCGCCCTCTTCCCCGGGTCGTGAATCCCCTGCCTTCCGGCCTTCATTATGGCTACCGGGACACCGATTTCCCTCGCCAGGAAGTCTGAGGCGTCACTCAGCAAACCGTACTCGTCGAAGTCGGGCTGAGAGACGAGCATGGAGACCAGCTCCTCCCCGACCTCGTACTGCAGCTTGACCACGCGTTCCGGAGCGATCCCCAGGCTCGCGAATCTCTTTACCACCCCGCCCAGGCTCTCCTTCTTCGCCCTCGCCTTCGCCACATCGGCGAAGTAGCTCCTCGCGTCATCAGAGGCTACGTAGACGTTCAGCTTCTGCTTCGGCTGCTTCACGATCTTGAGCAGGTTGCGTGCAT
>VBPQ01000187.1 GCA_005877185.1 Nitrososphaerota archaeon | reverse complement strand
AATGTCGATTTGCGCAGTCGGCATTCTGAGCCGAACATCCTCGCGCACTTCGAATCCTGATGACTTCAGGAGTCCGGCGCAGAACCCTTCGAATTCTCTCCAATCCAGCGAAGTCGAGACGAGCTCTGGGGGCTCCCCCAACCTGCAGAGGGTTAGCGCGACGAGCGCCCTCCCAGTGGGATTGCTTTTCGGGCCGAGAGATTCTCTGGTCGCTTCAAGGACGGAAGAGATTTCCTCGTCGCTGCCAACCCTCCGCCTGAGCGCAAAAAGGGGGTCGGTCATGGTATTCCCGAGAAGACTTCGTTCCCCGCCTATAACCACCCACATCGCATGATCTACTTTATCATTCGGGTTATGATCAAGTAGACTGCGTAGCCTTGATTGGTGACTCGGTAGTATCTCTCCCTCGATTCCCTGTTAAGGGGCTCCACCAGGCCTCTCACCTTGAGTTCTGTAAGTGCCCTGCTGACGTGACTGACATGCTTGTCCTCGATGACAGCCAGCTCCGTGGGTGTTTTGGGACCAGTGGTTAGCTGGCCAAGCAGTCTCCTCCTTATCTCGCTGCTCGCAACGAAACTCGAGAGTGGGGGGACCTGTCCCTTGGACAACTGTAAAGAACCAAGAAGTAGGGAATTTGTTAAAAACTTTTCCAAAATTTCTCGAACAGACCTCTCCCGGATGAGGCCTACCGTTCCTGTCCCCTACCAGGGACCGGTCAAGACTCAACGAGGCGGGAGACGAAGAAGATACTAAACCTAACCCACCAGGGCAACAGCATTCCTGAGGCTTGAAAGGGGTTGCACCTCAATCGCCTTCACTAGCTCATCGTAAATCGCAAACTGACGTGCAGCCAGAAAGTCAGCCTTCACAGTCTTCACCTGCGACGTCGCAGTCGCGGTTCCGTTGAAGCGGATAACGTACGTGATTTCTAGGGACTGGCCCTTGGAATCCACAGAAATTAGTGTGCCGAGTCCGGTTCGAACGACTCCCGGGAAGTTCTGGATTCCCAGGGCAAGATGATTCGTTCCGTTCACCACATATACCATCCGGGCCACGTCAACGTTCGAGAGTATCGAGTTCACTGTACCGTTCATCACGCCCACGATGCGTCTTATTCCGCTGAGAGCTTCGAGGGCACCCTGGGAGAAGATCACGGCCCTCCGATTCGGGACGAGCGTCAGCCAATAGCCTAGCTTTTGACCCGTGGCATTGTCCGCGACGCTGTAGGCGGAGAGGTTGCCGATCATCGTTGGTGGCTGCACGAAGCTTCTGAATGCGTCGTCGATCGTCACGTAACCTTCGCTCCTCAGCAGGGCCACATTTACGGTTGAGTTGGGCTGGGCCAGCGCAATCGAGATCCTGACGTTCATCTCAGCTGTCGTGAGGCTTACCTGTGGGTCAAGGATATTCAGGAAGCGCGTGTCACCTAGCGCAGTCTTGTTGAGCGCCCTGACCGCGGTCAAATTGTCGAGGCTCACTTGCAGTGAGTCGATAGGCGCGTATGTTGCGAGGACCCCCCCGTAGGTTGGGATGTTCGAGGGGATATGATAAGTCGGCACGCCGGGAGCGAGATTGAGGGCCACAAAGACGATGACAAAGAGGGTTGTCACCGTCGCCAAGAAAGAGATTAAGACGCGGCGTCCCCCACGCTTCCTGCGTCTCAATTTGCCCGTTGCCGTGCGCTACGCTTTTTAAAGGTTGGAACAATCTGAGGTCCAGTTGGGGATTTACACGAAGGCCGCGGTAGCATCCGTCGAGGAGGCAGCGGTGATTAACGCTGCCGACATAATGATTTCGATTGTGGCCCTCATCGCTTTCCGGGCCTTGTTCACTGACACACTCGGGTTGATTCTTCTAATAGAGGGAGCGGGCATATGGCTGATCGGCGGCGCCCTCGGTCTCAGCGGGGAGCCGAGCATGAAAGCCCTCACGAGAATCTTTCGACTGAAGGATCCGCTCCCTGAGGAATCGAAGAGTTCGTCAGAAACAGGAAACAGAAACGATGGGGCAGTTGCTCTCTATATGATAACCGGGGCTCTTCTTTTTCTGGAAAGCGCTCTTCTTAGTGCTTTCTTTGCATAAAAAGTGGTTGGGTCTCCTACATACCGCGCTTTCTCATCGAAAGCACGATTGCCAAGAGACCGAGTACTACTGCGACAGCTAAGGCTGCGTATGATACGCTGGTAAGGGTTCCGATCTGAGAGCTCTGCGAGTTGAGCGAATTCTGCAATGCGGTCACGTCGGTGGCCTTCGCGGAGGTGCTCTGGAGGGAGTTGAGCGCGTTCTGCGTGTTCGACTGCAGTGCGTTGAGTGAAGTCGTGAGCTGATTCGCGGCACTCTGTAGTTGTGTACCCTGCGCTGTTACGAGCGCATTGACCACGTCCGCGAGGGTCCCAACCGTCAGCGTCGTGACGGGACCAAACTGCGGAGTCGTCGCGTTGATCAACACAGCTCTAGGCGCCTTCGGGTTCACGGAGCCGCCGTAGGCGACGTCGAGTTGGGCCTGGATGATCGAGGCGTTGTTGTAACCGCCCGTCTTCACGTAGTCTGCCCCTATTCC
>VBPQ01000070.1 GCA_005877185.1 Nitrososphaerota archaeon | reverse complement strand
AAGTTGAAGACCCAGACCAGCTGCCCGAACGGGTTGCCCGCCGCAAGCTCGAAAGGAGTGCCTAGTGTCATCACGAGCGTTGCGGCTCCAAACTTCCTGACGCCGAAGGCTGCGAGCATTCCCCAGAAGAGGAAGAAACCCCCGAAGACGGCGGTCGCCATCGGCCCAAAGATAGCTTCGGTAATGAACCTGACTTGACCCCAGCCTCCCTTGATTATCCCGCTAACGGCAATCAGAACGACCATCCAGACCCATTGCCTCCGATTGCAGCTCGCAATCGTCCAGCCGCCTTTTTTTCTTGGAGGCGCGGGGGCTTGGGTACTGGTTGCCGTCTCCGACAACAAGCGCCCCTCCCCCACATCGAACTAATAAATGGCTCAAAAATACTTCCCAGACTCATACGTTTTTAACATGTTCGATTAGCGACCAGCCGCAAGATTCTCCGCAAAAAATCGCATCCGATGGTCCTCACCCATGCCCGCACCCCTCCGCGTGATGACTTCTCCCTACTCGCGCTTTGACCCGAATTAACAGGGGCGCGAAACTGATGCTTATTATCCCACTACCACCGACAACCATCGGCAAGGATAGCCTTGCCACAAAGCTCTCTTACGAAGCTAAAGGGGGCCGCCAACGTGTACACCTTCCGTGATTTCATCCTCCTGCCGGGGAGAAGTGAACTCGAGCCCCGAGAGATTGACCTTACCACAAGGCTGACCGAGAAGATCAAGCTGGGCATCCCCTTGGTCTCCTCGCCCATGGACACCGTCACGGAATGGAAGATGGCCGCGGCGCTCGCGCGCGTCGGGGGAGTCGGGGTCGTTCATCGGAACATGACGATCGAAGACCAGGTTTCGAATCTGCGAAAGGTGAAGAGCGCGAGGATCGACCCGAAGAGCGCCGACGAGGCGGGGAAACCTCTCGTGGGCGCCTCCATCTCGCCGCTGGACCCCAAGCGGTGCAGAGCGGTCGACTCGGTCGCGGACTTCCTAGTTTGTGACGTGGCCCACTTCCACAACTCCAACGTCATCAAAGCAGCCGCCAGGGTGCTCCCGGACCTCTCCGGGGACTTCATTGTGGGGAACGTCGGGACGAAGGCCGCCGTGCTCGACATAGTCAGGGAGCTTCCGCGCGTCGACGGTTTCAGGGCTGGGATCGGTTCGGGCTCGGTCTGCGTGACGTCCGAACTCACGCGTGTCGGAGCTCCCACCCTATACGCCGTAGCCGAGGTCTCGACGGCTCTATCGATGTTGAAGCTTGACATTCCGGTCATCGGGGACGGAGGAATCAGGTCGCCGGGGGACGCCTCGCTCGCGCTGGCCGCCGGCGCTTCATCCGTCATGCTCGGGGCCCTGCTGGCGGGGTGCGATGAATCCCCGGGCCCGGTGGTCACAGTCAAAGGGAGGAGGATGAAGGTGCACCGTGGGATGGCCAGCGCCGCGGCAAGGAAGGTCCGATTCGCGCTCGACAGGTACTCGGTCCCGTCGAAAGGACTCGACGAGGGGGTGGAGGCGTACGTCCCGGCGAATGGGGGCGCAGAGCAGACGATAACGACGTTCTGCGATGGGCTCAGAGCCGCCTTCGGCTACGGAGGCGCAAAGAGCATACGCGACCTCTGGCACGTGGCCAGCTTCGGTCTTGTTTCGCCCCAGGGGTCTCTTGAGATGGGAGCCCACTCTCCCTCCCTCCACCAGGATGGGTTAGTCAGTTGAGACCCGACCTGCTCCGTGGCGGAGTCGTCGTCCTCGATTTCGGCGGCCAATATTCTCATCTCATATGCCGTCGCATCAGGGCGCTCGGCGTCTACTCGGAGCTGCTGCCTTACGACACCCCCCTGAGACGCCTGAAGAGCTGGGGGGTAGCGGGGGTCATCCTCTCGGGGGGCCCCGCAAGCGTCTACGCTCCCTCTGCCCCGCACCCGGACGAGAACCTCTTCAAGGGCGGTATCCCTCTCTTAGGGATCTGCTACGGGTATCAGCTCATGGTGCGAGCCCATGGCGGGGAGGTGAGGCGCGCGACCAAGAGAGAGTACGGCAAGTCTGCCCTGTCCATTAAGACGCGTTCGGGAATATTCAGGGGGATCAGAAAGTTGACTCTGACATGCTGGATGAGTCACGGCGATTCTCCCACCTCGCTTCCGAGGGGCTTCGACATCCTCGCGGCGAGCCGCAACTCCCCGTACGCGGCGGTCGAGTCAGGTGACGGGATGCAGGTCGGGGTCCAGTTCCACCCAGAAGTCGCCCACACCGAGGAGGGAGGACGGATGCTCTCCAACTTCGTCTTCGGGGCCTGCGCGGCCACCAAGAACTGGAGCATGACGACCTTTCTGGACCGAAAGTTAGCCGATCTTTCCGCCTCGATTGACGGTCGGGTCCTCTGCGCCGTCTCAGGCGGAGTCGATTCCTCGGTGACCGCGTCCCTCCTCCACAGGGCGGTGGGAAAGAAGCTCACATGCCTCTTCATAGACAACGGACTCCTGAGGGAAGGCGAGGCCAAGCAGGTCTCCAGGACGCTGCGGGGGGATCTCGGCATCGACCCGGAGGTAGTAGAAGCTTCTGCACGCTTCCTTCGCGCCCTGAGGGGGGTGGAGGACCCCGAGCAAAAGAGGAAGATAATTGGGAGGGTTTTCTCGGAGGTCTTCGAGGACTTCGCCAGGAGGAGAGGGCCTTTCAAGTACCTCGCGCAGGGTACGCTCTATCCCGACGTCGTCGAGAGCGGCCGTTCCTCCTCACAGGCTTCGGTGATAAAGACACATCACAATGTAGGGGGGCTTCCGAGGGGACTCTCTTTCAAGATGGTCGAACCCTTGAAGGATCTCTACAAAGACGAAGTGAGGACCCTGGGGCGCCTGCTCGGTATCCCCAAGAGCATCCTGACAAGGCATCCGTTCCCGGGACCAGGCCTCGGGGTGAGAATCATCGGGGAGGTCACCGCAGAAAAACTCGCCATCTGTAGGCGGGCGAACGAGATCGTCGAGGACGTGCTAAAGGAAGAGGGATTGTACGAGGGGGTCTGGCAGGGTTTCGCGTACGTCGGTGACGACAGGGTGACCGGGGTGCTGGGAGACGAGAGACGAGTCGGTTATCAAGTCACGGTGAAGGTTGTCGAGTCTGTCGATGCGATGACTTCGGACTGGGTCAGGATGCCGTACGAGGCTTTGGAAAGGATCTCGAGCAGGATCACGAATGAAGTGGAGGGTGCGGTAAGCGTGGTCTATTCAATCTCCTCAAAGCCACCGGCGACTATCGAACCCCAGTGAG
Organism: Nitrososphaerota archaeon; assembly: GCA_005877185.1. Taxonomy (GTDB): domain Archaea; phylum Thermoproteota; class Nitrososphaeria; order Nitrososphaerales; family Gagatemarchaeaceae; genus TA-13. The sequence goes on along the minus strand of VBPQ01000070.1, from coordinate 7,881 downwards.
AAACAGTTTCCCGCCTGATGGAACAGTTCACCAATTGGAAGGTGTCTCCATCTTGTCTGGCAAACGGTAAAATATCAGTTTACGGTTTCGCCACTCAAATGAAGGCTCCATTGGCCACGGGTCTTTCGGCATCGTGCGTGTTCTTCGGCCTCATAGTAACTATGCTCCAATATCCATTCACAGTAAACTGCGGCACCAAAATCATATGCACGAACGTGGTAAACCTCCCTGGTCCGTTAATCATGGTCGCGGGCCTCATCGCCTTGGCCGTCAGTGGTCTGATTAAACGGGACGGCAAAATCATCTGATGAGTACGCGGCAGAACAATTTTGGGGTTCTGCTCTTCTTTCTCTTCTGCCCAGCACCCCTGGGTCAAACTCCCACCTGTGCAGTTTGAAAGCACCTGCCCTGGAACGATGTAAATAATTGTGTTAGGGTGATGGTCGCGTCGTTCGTCTTGAAATTTCAATATCTAACTTTTGACTGTTACGGGACGCTGATAGACTGGAGAAAGGGGATAGAAGCACACCTCGGTGAACTGCTCAGAAAAAACGGAGTCGTGCCTAAGAAGAAGATATTTCCAATCTACGTGAAATACGAGGCTGAAGAAGAAAGCGAGTCCAAGCCTTACAGAGAAGTCCTGAAGAACACCGCAATGAGAATTGCTAGCCACTTCGGGATGTCAGTTCCAGAGGAGCAGGCCGAAGAATTTGCGGAGAGTGTTCCCTATTGGACGCCGTTCAGCGATACGACAGAGACGCTGAAAGAGCTCGGAAGAAGAGGATACAAGCGCGTCATCTTATCGAATGTTGACAGAGATTTGCTCAGAGAGACTATCCAAAGAAATGGCCTGGATGTAGACGGATTCATCACCTCAGAAGATGCTAGGTCGTACAAACCGGCGGTCGGTCATTGGAAGGCCTTCCTGGAGCGATACAAGGCCAGTAAGGAGAGCACACTCCACATTGCACAGAGCCTATATCACGACGTCTTTCCTGCAACCAAGCTTGGTTTCGAAGTAGCCTGGATTAATAGATACGGCGAAGGAGGCGAAGGCGCAAGTCCAAACTACATTTTTAACGATCTCAAATCTCTCTTTACAATCCTGAGTTAGCGAAGTCCAGCGGCTGCGTAGTGTATGGCAGACCGTGAAATTCCGGAAACTCTCATATCGATGGTAGTGTCGTTGACGGGAGGGAATAACGATGGAGACTGTCAAAGTATCTAGAAAGTACCAGGTCGTAATTCCCAAGAAACTGCGGCAAGAAGCCAATATCAAGCCTGGTGATAAGATGGTCGCCTTAGCGAAGCATGGGGTCCTTCAGTACGTTCCACTGCGCTCGCTTAGAGAGACTAAAGGAATGGCGAAGGGACTTGAGTCAGCTGACCTTCGGGACGAGACCGACCGCTCATGAAAAGCGTCGACAGCTATTGTTGGATCTGGCATCCAGAGCGCCGACAGACGGCCTCCAACGAAACTGTTCTCATAGATTAGAGGCGAGGCGGGCGCGTATTGCCCCATTTCAGGCCCTGCTGAGCCCAAATACCTTCGAAATGACCTGTTTGCAGGACGTGCCTAGCATTTAGGTGCGAACGACGGCGTGAAGCGATCGTCGAGACCCCGCCGCCCCCCCTTACTGGTATCAATGCAACTCCAACGTAGTTGAAAACTGTATTCGCAGTGGGTAATGCACATAAGACGAGTGAACCAACGACTGTTCTGGATGCTCGAACAGTCGTTCGATTGCATAGGATTATGGAAATGGCTTTCCACTAAGGATGCAGAGAAAAATTGACCGAAGTCCAGAAAAGAACACGAATTCGAAGCGGCCTAAAGCCGCAAGAACAGCGGATAGGCACCTTCCTCGCAGTTAGCCTGCTACTCCTCCTGACCAGTGGCGGAGCGACCCTCGCGCAGGCACCCGCGGCTGCGACCTCGTACAACCAAGTCCAGGTCAAGGTGCAGACCGCCAACTCACTGAACGCCACCTACATAGGAACTGTCTACAACTCCTCAGGCTACATGGAAGCGTCATTCCAGAGCCGATACCCGGTCTTCAGCTTCGACCTGCCCAGCTCAACCTACCTGTTCGCGGTGACCGCCCTGCAGCAGAGCGTATCCCGATGCCCTCTCTACGATCAGTATGCAAAGGGAGGCGCAGCTCAGGCGGGCCCCGCCATGATATACCCACCCTGCTTCTGGAGCAACCCGGCGATCGAGTACGGATACTCCTTCCAGCAGGTAACGGGGTCGACGAGCATCACCATCTCAACACAACCAATAGACAAGATACCCACCTCGAACGTCACAATCACGACAAGCTATCTGAACGGAACGGCGGCGAGCGGAGCCTCGGTTTCCGCGTACATCGTGGGAGAATGGTACTGGTGGGGGAACTCCAACAACAGACTGGTACTCTGGGGGCAGACGGACAAGACCGGTAAGGTCGATCTCATCGTCCCGAGCGTTCCAGTCGAAGTGAGCGCATGGATGTGGCTCCCCGTAAACCTGCCCAGGAATCAGACCACGGTTCAGACTACGGTGGGCGGAGAGAAGGTGAATGTCACAGTCTACTGGCAGCCAACATACGTGGGTCTAGCCGGTTCCGCACTGATAGTCCCACCCAAGACGGGCGCCTCCATCACTCTGCACGCCCAGCAGCCGAACTACTGGGCGACGCCGTACGGAGTGCAGACCATGGGTGCTGTGAGTGCGACGTCAAAGACGATGGGAACGATAGCAAATGCAGAGGGAGGAATCCCGGCTCAGCAGTACTCCCAATATCAGTACGGCCCCTCATCTCAGACCGGAGTGCCTCAACAGTACACGCCACCAGTGCTGACAGTCCCAACCTCATCCTCAACAAGCAGTAGTACGGACACAGCTCAGCCTATCAGCACTCTCCTCTCGGGCGCGACCGTGGCCGCCGTGGCAATAGCTTCGATAAGCGTCATCATAGCGGTCAGGGCAAGAAAGCCCGCCTCTGGTTGAGGAAGTTCCTCCCAGGGGCGACCGGGAGCCAAGTCCTTCCGGTCTCCACTTCTTTTTCATGCTCAGTTTTGGAAGGCCGACATTAGCGGGCAGTTCCCACCCCTCCCTACGCCCCCGACCCTCGGGGTCGGTCAAACCTGAAACAGTGTGTTGCCCAGCCACACTAGTGGCTCTTCCGGCTGCATCGCCTGCGCCCTTGGCAGGAACTTCAGGAACGACGCATTCGAGTCGAACTCCGAGTGCTCCGCCATGCCCGGCACTTCCACGTGGAGGATGTAGTCGCGCACACCTTTCCTCCCTCGGTTTCCATCCTGCACTGGCGTCAGCGAGGCGGCGATGATTTTCCCACGAGCCTTGAATTGACGCCAGAGGGGAAGGACCTCCTTCTTGAAGAGCGCCTCGAAGTTCCCGGCCTCCTCTTCACGGAAGCGCAAGATAATCGCATTAGTTTGTGTCATATTCGGCACATCTCTGATTTCCCAAATAACAATGTTTTGCTTCGAGCTCGTTTCCGAAACCACCTCGGATACGACAAAGAGGTACTGGCGGTCATTTTCGTATCCCAACCTCGCGCCAGACTTCGTGGAAGGACTCACTGCTAAGCAGGTGGGATTCTGGCTAAGAACTGGTTCGCGGCGCCCCAACTAGGCCTTGTCCCCGCCTCTTGAACAAAACGTATCTTCCTACCTTCTTCCCCGGGACAGCGCCGAAGTAGATCAAGGGATTATACGTCTTGAACTGCCAGTAATCTGAGAAATCACGACTCGTTCTCGCCGATACGACGTTTCCTATCACGAGGTCGTTATCGCCGAGAGGAATGACCCGATCCACTGTGCACTCGAGCGCCGCCGCTGCTTCGGATACCACCGGCGCCGAAGTCTTGCTCCCTGGCCGCCAGGTTAAGCCGGCGGCCTCTATCATGTCCCTAGGCTTTCCCGCACGCTGGAATCCAAGGAAGTCGACTGATTTCACGTACCTCGAATCCATCCAGTTCATCGAGAAACTTTTACTTTCTCGCACTGCTGCCAGAATCTTTGCTTCCCTCTTCAGGGAGCACACGACCCGCGGCGGGTCGGAAGAACCGGAGATTACGGAGTTCATGGCCAAGGCCTCCACTTGGTCTGCCCTTCTCGAAGCTACAATTACCGCAATCTGTGGATAAAACAGCCTGTAGATCCTGAGGGCCTCCTTCTTGGGCGTGTGATTCTTCAACCAGCGTGCTTATCGCCTGGGTTTAAGTCTGTGGCTAGGCAACGAAAAGTTTCCGAATCTGCTCCGGCTATCTTATCGACGTCACCGCTTGCTTGACCCACGAGAGCCTGGGTGTTGGGACCGCTTTCGCCAGTGCGCATCCCGCTCCCAGCATGAAACCGGTCGTCCCCATCTCGTCAATAGCCTTCAGAACTTCCGCAGACACGTCCTTCTGGCTTCCGTGGATGATCGCGCCGTTCTGGTCCATGCCTCCCGCAATCGTCCTGTTGAACACTCTTCGCCCCTGGGCGAGACTGAGATTACCAAGCTGAGGCGACCAATTTACGGCATGAGCCGGGTAATCCGCGTACTCCTGCAAGCGAACTTTCTCGCCGCATACATGAAGCAGATTGAAGGTTGCGCCGGCCTCCTCTGCGGCACTTAGGACGGCCAAGTCGTGTGGCTTGATGTACTTCCTGAACTCCGCTTCCGTGTGCCTATCGGCTTGACCCCCGTGAGCCGCGAAGAAGATGCCAGAGGCCCCGACATCTATGCACGCTCGCACAAAGGCGGAGAGGCTGTCGGCGACTGTGGAGAGTCCCTCACTGACTTTTTCCGGTTCGAGTTTCAGGTGCTCCGTCGCCTTCCAATCGCTCATCCCGTCTCCATTCTCGAAGGGATTGAAGACTGTGGTGATGATAGGCACCTCCTTTCCGACTGCCTTTACGATATCTCGAAGCCCGGTTAGCTGGTCCTGAAAGCATCGGGAGCTCAGAGGGGCGGGTTGCAACTTGGCCCACTCGGAAGGTTTGGTCAAGACCTGAAAGTTTGGGGGATCGTAGTAGTTGTCGTTCATCACCTTGAGGTAATCGAGGTCGGCCCCACGGTAGAAATCCAGATGCGCCTGGGCCATCGCGTGCCCAGCCCGCTGATGCTCTGGGAAGTGATAGAAGAAATTGAGCGGCACCCTATCAACAGTCTCCCCTCCCAGGGCGGCATCAACCCGTTCGATCTTGTTCAACGACCAGTTGATCCGGGTCGTTCAAGTGATAAAAGGATGATAGAGTCGCCGGAGGTTAGCCGATATCAGATATCAAGTTGGGGAAGGAAGGAAGAAAGAGCCTGCAGAGGCCTTTAGAGACCCGACGAGCCCTCCGGATAATCACACAGCACTCGCGAAGTAAGCGAGAATAAACGCCGCAACAGGAACGACGACCCAACCGGAGACGGTTTCCACCGCGATCTTCTTGTTGACCACGGTAACGCTCTTCGCGTACGCTGCTCCGAACATCCCGCCCAGCACGCACTGCCCTATCGAGATCGGAACGGCGAACTGGGTTCCGATCCAGATTACGAGAGCGCTGGTGACGAAGACCGAGAGAACGCCCTGCGGGCTCAGGACGAGCATCCTGTCTCCCACCGTCCCCGTGACGCCTCCCCTCCCCAACAAGGCCGTCCCCAGTACGGCCAGGAGCGCAAACCCTGCGATCGCCGCCCAGTCGTCGAGCCCCGCAAACGTTCCGTTGGCCGTCCCGTATATCAGGCCGATGTTGTTGGCTCCGAGCGAATACGAAACCGCGAGGGAGCTCACCACCACCCCCACCCTGTTGATCGAGTCGACCGTCAGGATTCCGAAGTTCGAGACCAGCCTCGCGACCCCGTCGTAGACCAGAAATGTCAAAACGCCGGTCAGCAGAGGGGCGACGAACCAGAATGAGACGACGAGCTCGGTCTGCCCCGGGTTGATCGGGAAGCCGGATTGGTACGTCGCCCCCAGGAATGCGCCGACCATCGCCGCCGTGAAGGATACCGGCAAATTGAAGGCGGTGAAAACCAGCGTAACCAGGATAGACGCGACGAGCGTAATCTCCAGTGTGGTGAAGGAAGCCGAGGGCGAGAGGAATCCGTCCAGGCTCTTCAGCATCTTGGGGCCATCGACAAAGACGCCGGCGAGAAGACCCACGACAGCCGTAAGGAGTGCGCCCCTGAGCGTGAGCGTTCCAGAACCCCTGATGTTACCGATTAGAAAGGCACTGTTGTTCCAGCCGAAGAGGAATGTGAGCGCCGCCGCCGGCGCGAGTAAGGTGCTAACCATAGCCTTTCGCTATGAGGACGAGAACGACATCGCTGGCGTCTTCGGCGTTGTCCGCTATGTCATCGGCAACGAAGATGAAGTCGCGCAGTTGGATCACGGTGACGGGGTTTAGCTTGGAGGCGCCCCTGAACAACTCCCTCAATAGGACGTCCTTCCTCGAGTCCGCCAACTCCTCGAATTCCTCGACGCTGTGCACCCTAGCCAGAACCTCCTTCTTGCTGATCATGAATGCGGCAATCAGATTTTCGAGGGCCGTGACCGAACTCTTCAAGTCTGCTATGAACAGCCGCATCTCGTCGGACTTCAGCAGCTCGATGGCGGGCCCATCCATACCCAACTCCACATTCAACAGACGTGAGGCGTCCTTGGCGCTGTCGGCGATGTCATCGATCTTCTCAAGAAGGGCGAGGATATCCTCTCTCACGCCACCGAAGAAGGCGCCGTTCGCGACCCTCAGGCTGAGGTCTCTGTGAATCGTGTCTGCCTTCGTTTCTTCATCCATCACGGTATCGAAGCAACGTCTCGCCGAGGCCGAGTCCCCTCTTGAAAGCGAGTCTACGAGACCACCGAAATCCTCCACCGTCTTCTTCACGGTACCTAGGTGACTCCCGATCCCCTCGACGATTGCGCGTTCTCTCCTGTTTATTGAGAATCCGGAGAGGCTGACCAATATCGGGCTTTCGCTGGGCTGCTTCGTTTAAAAGTATCATCAGCTGTGATACTTCTTCTCTCCCGCCCTGATCTCTACGTCCAGCGAATTCTCTCTCGGCGGGAGAGGGCAGACGTAGTCGTCGCTATAAGCGCAGTACGGATTGTACGCCATGTCGAAGTCGAGCACATAGTTGTCGTCGGATGAAATGTCGAGGTCGATGTACCTGGCCGCTCCATAACTGTCCTTCCCCGAAGTCTTGTCCCTGAAGGGTATGAAGAGGTGCTCATCGGCCCTCTCTGCCGACCTGTACGCCTGAAGCCGGACCTTCTTTCCATCCATCTCGAACTCAAAGTAACCGACGCAGTGGAACCTCTGCTTGGTCCCCTTGCTCGTCACCATCGTGACGATCTCCGGGTTCGGATATCTCTGCAGCTTGAGTTTCATCCTGTACCTTTCGTCCGGAGGGAAATACTTCAGGCCTGCGAAATTCTCCCTCTCCCTCTCCGGTATGGGAGAATCGTCGCTGAATCTAAAGAAAGAATCCTTCTCCTTGCGCCACTTCTCCACCGACTTGGCGAAGCTCATGTCGCACGGATCCTATTCACGAGGACTCCCACCCTCTCGACCTCTGCCTCGACGAGGTCCCCGTCTTCGAGGTACTTCCCAGTGCTCAGTCCTACCCCTGAACAGGTTCCGGTGGAAATCACGTCCCCGCATTCGAGAGTAACCCCCTCCGAGGCGGAGGCTATCAGGTCGGGAATCTTGAAGATCATATCGTCCGTCGTCCCATGTTGTCTTGTCTCGCCGTTGACTCTCAGATCCAGGGCGAGAGGGTAGGGGTTGGGTATCTCGTCCTTCGTGACGATGAATGGCCCCATCGGGCAGGAGGCGTCGGCGGCCTTGCTCTTGTACCAGTTTCGCCCGAGCTCGGTGCCGGCAACCCCTCTAGTC
>VBPQ01000069.1 GCA_005877185.1 Nitrososphaerota archaeon | reverse complement strand
AAGATGCAGGGAGACGAAGAGCCGCTTCAAGCGAAACGACGTGAGAATCAGGCGACACATCTATGGAAAGTACGGAACGATTCAGCGAAACAGGGTCGGTTGGCTCCTCCACAACGTCTCCGCATCGATAGTCAGGCGGGCGAAGGAGAAGAGGTTCGGCATCGTGATGGAGGGCCTCACAAGAATCCGCAGGCTCTACCGAAAGGGTAACGGACAGGGCACCACCTATAGAGCGAAGCTCAACTCGTGGAGCTTCTACGAGCTCCAGAGACAGGTCGAGTACAAGGCGAGATGGGATGGAATACCGGTCGCCTACGTGGCAGCGAGAGGAACGAGTGTGAACTGCTCGATATGTGGGTCGAGAACGACAACGTACCCGAATGAGCGGCGCACCCTCCACTGTCCCAAGTGTGGCATCTCCATCGATAGGGATGTCAATGCGGCGAGGAACATCCTCGCGAAGGGAGGAGTGAGGCTCCCGACGGCCCGCCAGAGGTAAAGGGAAGCAGTGAAGGGGAACGAGACGACGACTCCAATCCTCCGAGCAGATGGCGGGAAGGTAACTCAGGGTTATAACCCGAGAGTGTCAGAACCAAACTATTCAAGTGGAGATCAGCCGAGTCGGAGGGTAGCGCATGAAAGCTGTTAGGTTCCACCGTCATGGAGGACCCGAGGTTCTTCGGTACGAGGAGGACGCCCCCGACCCCGTCCCCGAGAATGGCGAAGCTCTGGTGAGGGTCAGGGCATGCGCGCTCAATCACCTCGACCTCTGGGCCAGAAACGGGCTCCCCAACGTGAAGATTCCACTTCCTCATATTTCCGGCTCCGACATCTCGGGAGTGGTGGAATGGGTCCCGGGGGCCGAGATGGAGTTCGAGAAGGGGGCGGAGGTAATCGTGAACCCCGGGATTAGTTGCGGAAGGTGCGAGAAGTGCCTCCTCGGGATGGACAACCAGTGCCGTTTCTATACGATCTTGGGTTACGGGGTCGACGGTGGGTACGCCGAGCTGGTGAAGGTTCCGAGGACGAACCTGATCGCAAAACCAAGTGCGATGGGCTTCGTTGAGACGGCCTCCTTCCCGCTCGTCTTCCTCACCGCGTATCACATGCTCGTGAACAAGGCGCGAGTTCAGGCGGGCGAGAGCGTCCTCGTGCTGGGTGCTGGGTCTGGGGTCGGCTCGGCCGCGATTCAGGTCGCGAAGCTCTACAACGCGAACGTGATAGCGACGGCGGGTGACGATGAGAAACTACTGAAAGCTAGGGAACTCGGAGCCGACCAGACGATAAACCACCGGACGCAGGACATCGCCGAGGAGGCGAGGAAGCTGACGGGGAAGCGTGGGGTCGACGTCGTGGTCGAGCATGTTGGCGAGGCAACGTGGGAGAAGAGCCTGAGGAGCCTGGCGAAGGGCGGGAGGCTCGTCACCTGCGGGGCAACGACCGGTGCCGAGGGAGTCACGGACCTGAGGTACGTCTTCAGCAGGGAGCTGAGTCTCCACGGGAGCTACATGGGGAGCAAGGGTGAGTTGCTGAAGGTGGTCGAACTCTTCAGGAGTGGAAAGCTGAAGAAGGTGGTTGACAGCGTCTATCCTCTGAAGGATGCGCGCGCTGCTCAGGAGAGGATGGAGAGGAGTGAGCACTTCGGCAAGATAGTTCTCACCGTCTGAGCTAGGGTGGGAGCAGCTCGTAGGAGTAAGTTATCTTGACGCCGGGCCTGAGTGTTGCGGCGACACTGCAGAACTTCACTATGCTCTGCCCGACTGCTTCATCGACGTCCTCCTTCTTCAAGCCCTCCCCCGAGACGAGGTACTTCACCTCAATCGCCTTGTAGGGCCTCGGGTATCCGGATTGGGGTCGCTCCCCCTTCAGGAGGACCCTGAGGGACGCCAGCTTCTGCTTCCTCTTGCTGAGCAGGGCGACCAAGTCCATCCCGGAGCAGGCACCGAGGGAAGTGAGCAGGGATCGCATCGGGCCGATCCCCCTCCCTACACCGTCTTCGCTCGAATCGTAGACGAGTGTGTGGCCTTCGTCGTCGGAACCGAGAAAGAGCATCTTCCCCGCCCATTGGACCTCCGCCTCCCAGACACCTTCACTCAATCCTTACCACAACCGGTCTCGACTTTCCCTCCACCTCGCCCTTCTCGATGTAGCTGTGCCGCCCCCACTTCACTGCGACGGAGGCCGCGATTCTGTGGGAGCCTCTCCCGAGCGAGCTGCAGGCGAGTTCGAAGCGCCTGACGAAGTCGAACATCTGCGTCTTCGCGTCCTCGACGTTAAGAGGTATCTTTGGGGGTCCCCCGTCCTCGGGTACGATGAGCGGCCATATCCTGTACGGGAGGTCCGGGTCCCTGCTCCAGTAGAAGGACGCCTTCCTCACCTCCTTCCGTGGCTCAGTCAGCCTCTTCGCGAATGGGCTCCTTGCAGCAAGGAGCGCGGTCCTGGCCGTGAGCCTGAGAGTCTTGTCGAAGTCTTCCCATGCCACCGTCCAGACGTCGGGATTGAACGCCTCCCTCGCCCCGCCGACGACCCTGAAGCCCAGGTTGAAGACGAGTACATCGTCCAAGGCGTATTCTTTCTGCTCTGGCAGAAGATGGACTCCTTCGAGCTTGGTGACCGGCCACGAGTACTCCTGCCTCCGGTCAAACAGGGGCATTGGTGAAAACAGTAAGATTTGGGAGTTATAAGGATGATACGGAAAGTGACGCGTTGGTTTGGCGCAAGCAAATATTGTCGTGGGACTTGCATCGAGAGAACGCTGAGGAGGTCTGCGAGGGGGGAGAACCGATGACCGATGAGCACACCGCCGAGACGATGGATGGGGCGGAACCGAGAAAGAGAAAACTCAAGTCGAGCAGAGAAAAAGAGAGAGAAATTCTAACTCAATATCGAGTGGCGTCAGACGCCGCCTACACAGGTCGAGTTCTCCGCGACCAGAATTGTCTAGGTATGTTGTTGTTCTTGTTCTTGTTGCTGCCTATCCGACTTCTTGACCCTCGGCATCTCTGGTTTTTCCGCGAATTGGGCGCGCTCGGTTGAACCCCTCATCGCTGTGGTCGAAGTCTCGCCTCCGGTGATTGCTCGCTGTACTTCGTCAAAATACGGGACGCCGACGAAGGATTGATGCTTGACCGCCTTGTATCCCTCCCTCTCCTTCTCGAACTCTCCTCTCTGGAGACGCGCGTAGGCAGACATGCCCTCCGCTATGTACGCTCGAGCGAGCTCGAAGATGGAGTAGTTCATGGTGTGGAAACCCGCGAGCGTTATGAACTGGAAATTGTACCCCATCTCCGCCAGCTCCGCCTGAAAAGAGGTCAGACTCTTTTGGTCGAGCCGACTCTCCCAGTTGAAAGAGGAGGAGCAGTTGTAGGCGAGCAACTTTTCCGGATACGTGTTGTGAATTGCATTCGCGAACCGCCTTGCCTCTTCGAGGTCCGGAGACGATGTCTCGCACCATATCATGTCTGCGTATGGGGCGTAGGCCAACCCTCTCTCGATCGCCACTTCGAGCCCCCCATCTATCACGAAGAAGCCCTCCTGCGTCCTCTCGTCGGTGAGGAACTTTCTATCCCTCGCGTCGACGTCGCTGGTAATCAGATTCGCTGTGCAGGCGTCGGTCCTCGCCAGAAGAATCGTGGGAACACCCATCAGGTCTGCGGCGAGCCTTGCTGCAACGAGGGTGCGGACGAACTGCGAGGTCGGCACAAGGACTTTGCCTCCCAGGTGGCCGCACTTCTTCTCCGAGGAGAGCTGGTCCTCGTAGTGAACTGCAGCGACTCCCGCCTCGATCATCGCCTTTGTCAACTCGACCACGTTGAGCGGACCTCCAAACCCCGCCTCCCCATCCGCGACTATCGGCGCGAGCCAGTCTATTTCGCCTCTCCCCTCGGCGTGTTGGATCTGGTCGGCCCTCTGAAGCGCCTGGTTGATTCTCCTGGCGAGAGCCGGCACACTGTTGGAGGGATACAAGCTCTGGTCCGGATAGGTCTGGCCTGCGAGGTTCGCGTCTGCGGCGACCTGCCAGCCGCTGAGGTAAATCGCCTTGAGGCCCGCCTGGACCATCTGGACCGCTTGACTGCCAGTTAACGCCCCCAGAGCCGGAACGTAGGGTTCCGTCTTCAGGAGATTCCAAAGCTTTCGAGATGTTTGCCTTGCTATCGTGTGATCTACTCTGATCGAGCCTCGAAGCGCGTACACGGACTCCGCAGAGTATGGGCGAAGTACGCCGTTCCACCGGTCGGACCTCCAACCTCGCCTAATGTTTGCGATCTCCTCCTCTCGAGTGAGCTTCAAGTTCGAGCCTCCCCTAATTTCTCGAGGCGGAGAAGCTCTTCGTAGGCGACTCCTGTGAGAAACTCCTCGAACTCATCCGAGAGAATCAGACCCTCGAAGAGCCTAGCGGCAACGTCGCGCTTCGATGCGCCCCCGCCGGCTGCGAGTACGTGAAGTTCTTGACTCATTAGGGAGCGGACGAGCTCCGCGGTGACCCTTCTGCCGTCGCTCATCACAGCACCATGCCGGGTCCACTGCCAGAGCTGGGCCCTGCAGATTTCAGCCGTCGCCGTATCCTCCATCAGGTTCCGGATGGGAACCGCACCCTTCCCCCCTAGCCAGGCGTCGATGTATTGTACCCCCACGCTAATGTTGGTCCTGATACCTGTCTCGGTGATCGCTCCCTCCGGGACACGGAGGAGGTCTGAACTTGTGATCTCCAAGTCGCCATTGACCTTGCCGACCTGATTGGGGCCCTTCATATGGCCGTCGAAGACTTCCCTCGCAAGCTGAACCAGTCCCGGATGGGCGACCCAGGTGCCGTCATGCCCGAGCAGGACCTCTCTCTCCTTGTCCGCCCTCACCTTTTCAAAGGCGAGGCTGTTCGCCTCTTCGTCGTTCTTTATGGGAATGTAGGCAGACATCCCCCCGATGGCGTGAGCTCCTCGACGGTGGCAGGTCCTGATCAGCAAGTTCACGTACGCAGCCAGGAAGGCTCTGTCCATCGTGACGGCCCCCCTATCAGGGAGGATGAATCGAGGATGATGACTCAACTTCTTGATGAAGGAGAAGATGTAGTCCCACCGACCACAGTTCAGACCCGAGGAATGCTCTCTAAGCTCGTAGAGAATCTCGTCCATCTCGAAGGCGGCGGGGAGAGTCTCGATCAGGACGGTCGCTTTCAGGGTGCCCCGCGGAATGCCTAACTCCTCCTCGGTGAGACTGAAGACGTCGTTCCAGAGCCGCGCCTCCAGATGACTCTCCATCTTTGGAAGATAGAAGTAGGGCGCCGTCCCCTTGCGCAGGAGTCTCTCGAAGTTGTTGAAGACGAAGATGGCGAAGTCGAAGAGTGCCGCAGAGACAGGCTCCCCGTCAAGTAGGACGTGCTTCTCGAGCAGATGCCAACCCCTGGGGCGCACTATGAGTGTGGCAACCTTCTCGTTAAGAGAGTAGGTCTTGCCTTCCGGGCTCACGTATTCGATAGCCCCCTCGATCGCGTCTCTGAGATTGACTTGCCCCTGGATAGTCTGACGCCAGTTGGGGGATTGAGAATCCTCGAAGTCGGCCATGTATGTGTTTGCCCCCGAATTGAGGGCGTTGATCATCATCTTGGCGTCGCCAGACGGACCCGTGATCTCGACCCTCCTGTCCTGAAGGTCTGAAGGGGTCGGCCAGATCCTCCAGCCGCCCTCGCGGACCCAGCTGGTCTCAGGAAGGAAATTCGGGAATACCCCCGAGTCTATCTCCCTCTGCCTCAGAGCCCGTCGATGCAGAAGCTCGTCACGTCTTCGGGAGAAACGACGGACCAGCAACGCCAGAAACTCGATTACGTCTCGGGTGAGGATGTCACTGCTCTGCTCTAGGGACGGTAGATTCGAGAAAGTAATCCCCGCCGCCTCTCCGCCAGCTCCCACCTGTAGCTCCACTGCTCACCCTCCTCTCTCTCTTCTCCGCTCGACAGATATGCGTATCGTTTCTGATGGGCTGAAATCCAGGGAAGGATGTCTCATGAGAACCTTCGGGGTGAGAGCGGGCAGCACCGCCGCGACATCCGAACCACCCTGCGGCAAGGCGTCAGGACCGTGTCCCTTCTCGATGCTCCGCGTCCATCAGTGGCTTCGCCCGCGAATGATGGGACCGCACCTGCATGCGGCAGTGGCCTCCCCACACTCAAGACAGAATCTGATCCCCAGAAGGAGATAGGCTGCCCTGCCGCAACCGCAGTAGAACGACCGCTGCACGAGCTCCTGACCCAACCTGATTTTCGACGGTAATCTCATCTGAAGGTAGATAAGAGGGAAGGAAGATTGTTCCAAACTCTTGGTAACGCTCTTCCACCCAGGTCCGGTTCGATAAACCGAGATTGACGCCCGGTACGCCGTTCGCCCTGTACCTGCCTATCGTCGGGTCCCTGGGTGTTGTACTCGAGTGTGATAGTTGGTGAGACCTCCTACACTGATCTCCCCACGATCCCACGATCCTTGCGCCGTCTTCAACTAGGAGCCCATTCCTGGCAAGTCGCATGCCTGGCCAGGACGAAAATCACGAGCGAAAGCCGGGAAGAGTTAGTTGTAGATAACTACGAGATTGCACTTGCATATTGGGGCGACGTCGCCACACTCGGAACAGAAGCTGGTCCCATACGCGTTATAGGCCATTCTACCGCAGACGCAGAAGACCGCGCGCTCGGCGAGTTCCCGGCTCAACCAGTTTCTCGATTCTAATCTGGCCGGGAAGGATAAACGGGTATTGGAAGAATGTTACAACCATCTGGAAGTCGCCCTGGTCTCGGCTGTAGATCGGGTAGGCTGTGACGCCCCACTGGGCGTCAGCAGCCCAGAATCACCGAAGACTCCGCCGTACCGGGGACCGTCTGCTTCTGCCCCTGAGCGAAGGGGCCGATGACCTTGCGTCAGGCACCGAGGACTCCGTTTCGCATCACCGTCTCGCTTCCAATCCTCACCGTCGCTTTTGAGATGGCGCCCCACAGCTCCTTTCCGTTGGCTCTGTTCCTTCCGCCCTTCTTCTCGTTATCCCCAAAGCCAATCACCACCCCGCCCAGGACCTTGTCGTCTTGAGTGAACCCGAAGCGCATCTTGCTGTTCAGCCCCACACCGAAGAAGGAGAGTCGACCGGCATTATCGTCTGCCTCGAGGTACTTTCGGAAGGGCTTTCTTGGACCGGTCACAGAGAAACTCGTGATGCGCCCCGCGTCAACCTGCGCGTTGAGCCCCGCTATCGATCCCTCGGATGTCTGGACAGGCTGGTCGAATACCAGCGTACCGTTCGCGCTATCCTCGTCGACCGTGACCTCGATGCTTCCGGCGGGGAGAAAGGTGATCTGCCCCTCATTCGCCTTCTCTTTCGTGGCGAGACCGTCCGAGAGGTCCAGCGGGCGCCTGTCCAGTCGAAGGGTGAGAGCAGTTCCCTGAGGCGAGGTCACATGGACGTTATCGTCACCGGCCAATCGCCCAGTTAGCACCTTTGCTCGCGCCAGGGCACTGGCCGGGTCCTCGAGGCAGCCACTGTACATGGCCTCTCTCCATCTCTCGTAGTCGAGCCCTACGTCTTCAGCCCTCTCGGGGGTCGCGAGTGTCGCTTCGACCCCGAGCATCCTTATCCCTTTCCTCTTCGTCACCGCAGACCACTCTGAGGCAAACGCGCTTCTGTCGTAACGCGTGTCGAGCCAGATGCTCGCGGCCTTTCTCCTCTCGAGTGGAATCTTCTCCCAGGGAACGGGTCTTCTCGGTCCCAGCGTGAAGATGTAGACGTCGGTCTCTTCGAGCAAGGAGGATTGGTAGCTTGAGAGTTTCTCGAGCGATTCCGGAGGTGAGCTCAGCAGAGAGTGAATCCAGAGTTCCTCGGGCTCAACGGTCAGGAGAACTTCGGCACCAGCCCTTCCGCATTCCATCGCGAGCTGCGACATCAGGTCGACTGTGTGGTCCCAGCCGTGGACCCAGACCCTCTCACCGCTCTGCACACCGAGTGAGCTGCCGATGACGGCCCGGGCAACCGAGGCAAGGTCCACCATATCACAACATGAAATCAGGGAAAATAATTAACCCTTCATGGGTATCTTCGCTTCATCTAGGCTTGTCAGAACGCGCCTCAACTCCTTCGCATACCGCTCAACCATCCCGCTGCCGAAGTCCCACGAGATTCCGGCTGCCTCGAAGAGCTCCGGAATCGGCTTCGACCCCCCGAGTGACAAGGACTCCCTGTACGCCTCTACCGCATCCTTCGGGTCCTTCCTGTATCTAAGCCAGAGGTTGATGGCGCCCACGGCCGCGATATTGTACTCGATGTAATAGAAGGGCACCTCGAAGAGATGCAGCTGCCGCTGCCAGTACGACTCCCTCGCCTCCTCGTAACCCTCCCAGCTCTCTCCCACACCATACCTTTCCTGAACCCCCACCCAAAAGTCAGAACGCTCCTCCCTCGAGTGGTCGGGGTGGGTGTACACCCACTGCTGGAAGGAGTCGATCGTGGCCACCCAGCCCATCAGCCTCACCATATCGGAGAGATGAGACCTCATCGAGCGTGCGGCGTCCCCCTCATCGTAGAAGACTCCCGAGAGGTGCTCGCCTCCGATAAACTCCATCGTGGTCGAGGCCACCTCGGCGAACTCGGATGGGATGCTTTCTCCTCGATAGCCGAAGAGCAGCCCTGATTCTCTGGTCGCGAAGGTGTGGAAGGCGTGCCCTGACTCGTGGAGCAGAGTATAGACGTCGTCGTCTCTTCCCACGGCGTTTGTGAAGATGAATGGGAGGCGAACCTCAGAGAGCTCATAGTTGTATCCCCCCGGCGCCTTCCCCGGCCTGCTTTCGAGGTCCAGGAGATTCAAGTCCCTCAGCCTCTTGAACTGCTTCGCAAGGTCGGGAGATATCGATTCGTGCACCTTGATGCATCCCCTGACGAGGTCCTCGGCGCTGTTGAAAGGGTGAAGCGGTCGTTTGCCTTCTGGGTCGGCAAAGATGTCCCAGGGTCTGAGCGTGTCGATTCCGAGTCTCTCCCTCTGCTTCTGGTAGATCTCCCGCGCGAGGGGAACGAAGCTCTCCTCCACCGCGTCGTGGAAACTGAGTGCGTCCTCAGAGGTGTACTCGAAGCGCTCCTTCTTCCTGAACGCGTAGTCTCTATAGTTCTCGAAGCCCGCGTTCACCGCAATCCTGTGCCTCACCTTTACCAGGTCGTCGAAGACCTGTTCGAGCTTCTCTCTTTCCCTCAGTCGTCGCGCCTCTGACGCCTCCCAGGCCCTCTGCCTCAGCCCTCGGTCGGGCTCCTCGAGATACCTTCGCATGTACTGCATGGTCCGCTCCTGCCCCTCAAACTGGACCGTCATCGCCCCAGTGACCTTGTAGTACTGCTGCCCCAGCTTCGCGTCTTGCTTTTCGAGCTCCAAGTTTTCATTCCGAAAGAGGGACACATTGTTCTCCTTCCTCCTGTCGATGACGAAATAGTAGTCCTTTCTCAACTCACTTCTGAACCTGCAGCCCACGTACTTGCGGTCCAGCAGGAACTCCCTCTCCGTCGCCTTCGGCTGGACAATCTCTACGAAGTCCAGGTAAGCTTTTTCGTAATCCTTGTTCTCGGTCTGGGTCGTCATTCTCACATACCTGACGGCAGCCTCTTCGAAGATAGCCGCGCTCAACTCGGACTCATCCCCAAGCCACTCCTCAAGCTCCTTCCGAGAACGTATCTCGCGGTTCTCGAGGGCAGTGAAAGCCTTCTCTAGCTGCTGCCAGTCGGAGGGGGCCAGGTTGGGGGGGAGGAACCTCCTTCGAAACTCATGAGGGAGGAGAGCGTAGTCGAACACGAGAATTCCTGGCTCGTGTCTGCGGGGGCGGATTTACGCCTTTTGCGAGAGTATTTCAAGGCCTTTCGCCTAAGGTGTTGCAGTTTCTTGAACTTCTCTCAGTCTTCTCACCAATTCTTTCATTATTGCCGGGGCAATCTCGGGGTAAGTGCGCACTAGGGCAGCGAACGCCCAAGCGGTCAACCCGAAGCATCTCGTGGCGGCGACAGCCACCACGTCCGCGGAACGCGGTTTGTCGTCGATTACCGTCATCTCCCCAAAGAACCGACCTTTTCCCAGCGTCGCAACCAGCTTCCCCTTCTTGAGCACCTCAACCTTCCCGTCGAGGATTAGCAGAAGCGCCAGACCTGGCTCACCCTCCCGCAAGATGGTCTTCCCCTTCTCGAAGGTGACTTCGCGCCCGGCTCCAGCTATTCTCTCCCTGTCCTTCCTATCTAGGCCGGAGAAGAGCGGTATGGTGCCGATCGTCTCCGCTAGCGGCTGCGTTGACTTTCTCTCCTCCGCCAACAGTCGAATGTGTTGACGGTTCAGATTTAGACCCGATTCCCTCGAAGGCCCTGCTCAGGCGAATCGGATTATTTATTTCGTCAGACCCATCCGGGCGAGGAGCTTCACGAACCCTGGCTCGGAGTGGAGGTCTGACCAGACCGGGCGAACCTTCAGGGAAGCGATTCCTCCCGCCCTTTCCTCGTAGGCTCGTTCGAGCCATCTTACCGCTTCATTCTTCTCGCCCAGCCCGCAGTGGACCATGGCAAAGGCCACCGGGGGGACGTATCTCTGTTTCGAATCCTCCTGAAGGCCGGCGAGGATCTTCCTGGCCTCGTCCTCGCGCGCCGGGACGGCATACGCGTAACCGAGTCGTCCCCTCACGGTGGATGCGCCCTTGGAGATCTCGACCGCTCTCTCGAGCACGTCTATGGCTTCCTCGAACTGTGCCTTGTGGAGGTAGACCTCCGCGAGGTGCTGATGAGCCGGGAAGTAGTTGGGGTCGATCCTGAGCATCGTCTGGCAGGACTCCAGCGCCTTGTCGTAGTGATTCACACAGTTGAATATGACCGTCGAAGAAGCCTTTCATGACCCTGAAGAAGCCGGAGAGCGAGGGCCTCATTTTTCTGCGTCAGCGACGTATGACCGACCACATCCGTGAACATTATCGCGGAGAGTCTCCTTTCACCTTCCCTCTTCTTGCCGTGAGGAATCCTGTGAGCCGGGCGTTGCTTGGTTCCCAATCTTTGGCTCCCTCAGTTCTCGAATCGCCCGGCGGGTCGATTTGAGCTTGCGTGAAGCGAGGGGTGTCAGAATAGGTTAATCGTTAGTCGGTATCAAGGGATTCCCTAATACAGAGAACTGCTTCACATGAATTATAAGCACGAACGGCGTCCTTCTTATCGTTGAAACGGGCAGAAAGCAGGGAAGAGGCAGACTCCGCTTTCTTCGGAGACGACCCTCTAACTTTCCTTCCTCAGGCCGACCTGGACCTGAACGATTCGAAGTACCTT
>VBPQ01000068.1 GCA_005877185.1 Nitrososphaerota archaeon | reverse complement strand
AGATATGGTACCGGATCACAAGCGTCCGCTTGGACAGGCTGCACAAGTTCACCACGACACTGGCGAGAACCAAACCCGTAATCGTGGTCGAGGACCTGGCAGCCTCCAAGATGGCCAAGAACCACAGCCTCGCGGGCGCCATCTACGGAGGGGCGCCGTACGAGATGCGCCGCCAGCTCGAGTACAAGACGAAGTGGTACGGGTCCAGGCTGATAGTCGCACCGAGGAACTATCCATCGACGAAGATGTGTTCCGGGTGCGGTGGCGTCAGGGAGAAGATGCCTCTGGACGAGAGGGTCTTCCACTGCGAGGTCTGCGGCCTGACCATCGACAGAGACCTGAACGCGGCCATCAACCTGGCCAACTACTACTACGGCACCGCCAGTTCGGCGGGGAGAGCCTGTCTGATGCGGGAGGTCACAGTCCCCTTGGGACGGTGCCCGCAGGTGAAGCAGGAAGAGCGGAGTGGTCTAGATAGATGACCATGAAACTCAGAACGGTCAGGAGCCTTTGAGAGACTTCTCGTATTCCCGCAGCGATGTTTCCTGCCTGCTCTCGACCGAGCCTTGCCTCATCTTCCTCAGCAGTTCGCTCGCTTCCTTCGCGCTCATCCCCCTCGTCTTCATGAGATAGGCGGCCAGCGCTGAGCCCGTCCTCCCCTTTCCTGCAAGACAGTGAACCAGCAATGTCCTCCCACTCTTCACCTCTTGGTCGATGTAGTTCGCGGCCTCCTCTAGGGCCCCCACAGGTGGCACTTCGTGGTCCTTCATGGGAAGGTGCCTCACCCTGATATTCGTCCCCTTGAACCACTCCGCAGGTAGGGGAGCCTCGGTGAGTGTCAGGACGCTGTTCACGCCGTGCCGGGCGAGCCACACCACTTGATCTCTCGACGAAGGAATCCCCGACGCGGCGAGCTTCCCTCGGTAGACCCAGCTGAAGTTCGCCGGGATGTCCGAGACCTTTGCCCTCAATCTCCTCAGCAAGAGACCACCCGTGCCCATCTTCAACTATCCCGCCATCTCGGCGACTTGTAAGTTCTTCCTCGCCATGTGAAGCTCGCTCCCCCGAGGAGTTGTCTCAGGATCCCGAGCATGATTAAGGTGCCCGCGGCGAAGGCGAGCAGAGTGAATTCGTACGAGCGGGAGGTCGTGTTCCGGACATCGTAAGTCACTATCGCGGCCGGGGAGAGTACTGAGATTGCCGCGGCGACAATGAAGAAGGTTGTCGCCGTCCCGCCAATCGCCGACACGCCGAGAGACAGCAGGGGAAAGACAAAGAGCATGAGACCGGCGAGAACGAATCCGAACCCAGCGAGCTTCCTCTCCCTCACGGGGTTGCTCGCAATCCTATTGATCGAACTCCAGACGGCGGTGAATCCGCCCGCCAGCCCCGCCGTGAGGACCGCTCCGTCGAGCAACACCCCGAAGGGGACTCCCTTCGCTTTCAGGTTGTTTGCCATCTGTTTGTCCTCGACGAAGTCACCCCTTACCGCCTCGTGCCCACCTATCCTCTCGTAAGCCCCTCTCTTGATCAGAATGAAGGCGCCGAAGAGGACGGCCCTCCGCCCCTTGCTGTCATTGACGCTTCTGAGCGGGTAGAGAAGCCTGATCACGGACGCGAGGACCGGCCAGACCATCTTCGCCCAGAATCCCCGGAGTTCCCCTCTCGGGAAGACGGAGAGTGCGTCCTTTCCGTTTCGCTTCGCATGAGAGAGGGTGCGCTCCACCGCGTCTCTCGCCAGGGTTGAATCCGAGTCCACGAAGAGAAGCCACTCGCCCCTGCTCACCCGGAAGCCCTGGTGGCACGCCCAATTCTTGCCCACCCAGCCGTCAGGCAGCCCCTCGCCGTGTACCATTCTCCCCCTCCCGTCCGCTTCCACGACCGAGGCCGCCATCTCGGCCGTCCTGTCGGTCGACCTGTCGTCGACCACCACTATCTCCAGGTTTCGGTGTGTCTGCCCCGCTATCGACCTTAGGCATTTCGCGATCATCATCTCTTCGTTCCTTGCCGGGACGATCACGCTCACGACCTCCTCGTTGCTCGTCATAGATGACGGACCCGACAGAACGAAATTGGGATATGACGAGAGTTCCCGGGCGTTGTAGAACAGGAGGACGATCCATCCGACCCCAGTAAGCAACCCGAGGGAGGCGAGTATCCACAGCAGGAGATCTGGCATTATCGCGGGAAGCTACTTTTCCAGGACTTCGAGCTTGCCGTATCTTCCGACGTTGAGACGAACCTCTCCGCGGAAGCTGTTTGTGTAACCGTTTGTAACCCTGACCTTCGCACCCTGTCTCACGGCATCGATCTGGTCGTCCCATAGAGAGAGCTTGATTGAGCCCGTCGTATCCCTCAACGTGCAGTCAGCCACCCTCGCCTCTCCCCCGGTCCTGAGATTCACGTTCCGAGGCTCAGAAATGTCCATAATCTCTCCCTCCGCGTCGACTCGTCTCATTCCATCTCTGAGGTCTTTGATGTCCAACTTCTCAGTAGCGTCCGGTCCTTCATGTCGTCTATTTAACATTGAAGCGGCTGGGCGTGTCCTCGAATCCTCTCACAACTCTTTAAGTGGAAATTCTGGAGGGCCGCCAGAGGTCTTCTTTGCTTCCTACCTCGACAGACTTACTGAGCCTGTCCCTGCCATTCGCCGTCCCATTCCTGATTGTCTTGTCCCTCATGCCCCGTTACACGAGGTTCCTAGCCAAGAGGGGAACGGTGGTCGAGGACGTCCACAAGGTGGGCGCCCCGAAGGTTCCGTCTCCGGCCGGACCCCTCCTCATCCTCTCGCTCGTCGTCGGAGAGGTCGTCGAGTTCGCCCTCTCCCCGACGATACTTCCCCTCGTAATCGCCGCTGTCGTTCTCGTAGCCGGGGTCGTTGGACTCGTCGACGACCTCTACGTCCTGGGTGGGAAGGCGAAGCCGCTGCTCCTGATCCTCG
>VBPQ01000067.1 GCA_005877185.1 Nitrososphaerota archaeon | reverse complement strand
ATCTTCTCCATCCTGATCCTCGCCTCCATGCCGATCGTAGCGAACGCTTACAATATGATGGACTCCTTCAACGGCGAGATCTCAGGGTTCACATTTCTCACCTCCTTGGCTCTCATCTTCGGAATCGGACTGCGGGTGTTCACCTCGCCGAGTCTAGCGACAGAAAGACTCGCGATAGCTGTCCCACTAGCGGCCGTCTCCCTGGCCTTCTACATCTTCAACAGGTACCCTTCGAAGGCATTCGACGGCGACAGCGGAGCGCTCGCGTTCGGGGCGATGTACGCCGTGGTGGCGGTGACGGGTGGTGTGGAGTTCGCGGCGATAGTCGCGATCGTACCCGCGATACTCAATTCCTTTTACATACTCTCGAGCGTTAGGGGTTTCGTCGAGAGGAGAAAGATGGACGCAAGACCGACCTACCTTGGCGAAGACGGCCTCCTCCACGCGTCGAAGGAACCCTCCGCGCCCACCACGCTCGTGAGGATGCTACTATTCGACGGCCCTCTCTCCGAGAAGGAGCTCGTGCGGGAAATCCTGCTGCTCACGGCGTTTGCGTGCGTCCTCTCTGCGGGTACCTCCTTCCTGAC
>VBPQ01000066.1 GCA_005877185.1 Nitrososphaerota archaeon | reverse complement strand
ACGTCTTCTTCCAGTTCATCGTCCCCTTCCCGCCGATCCATGAGATAGGCGTGCTCGCCCGGCTCGCGCTCCTCAAGGTCGGTCTAACCTTCGGCCTTGGCGCCGCCTGGTTCGCCATAATGTTCCTGCTCAGGTACTTCTACGTCAGGTCTAGAGGCGTCGCCCGGCCTCCCAGCTAGCCTTCTTGGCGTCATACTTCTTTCTCCCATAGACGACCCTCGCGGGGACGCCCAGGACGACCTTCCCGGGGGGTACGTCCTTCGTCACGACGGCCCCCATCGCGACGACGCTACCCTTCCCTATCCTCACCCCCGCCTTGATCATCGCCCCACCCCCTATCACCGCGTCATCCTCGACGACGACTCCGATGAGTCTCTTGCTCGGCGGGTAGGGGTCGTTCGTAAGGACGGCGGCGGGGCCGATGAAGACATTCTTCCCTATCCTCGAGAGGGGCGGGATGTAGACGCTACCCTCGATGCGAGTGTTCTCCCCAATCTCGACCCCGTAATCGATATGGGCGAGCGAACCGATTGATACGTTGTCCCCAATCACAGAATTCGAGCCCACGTATGAGAAGTGCCATATCCGAACGCGATTTCCAATCCGAGCCGAGGGAGAGACATAGTTGATGATTGGCGTGCGCCTCTTGGACTTCATCTCCTACATCCTTTTAGAGTCGCAAACTGACGACTTGCTCCTCATCACTAGCACAGATAGGAGTGTCATTTATCATTCACTTCTAGGCTTGTGGACCTGGTCCTAAGCCCCGTTTTGCGCCGCAAAAAAAGAAAGACCGACCCGTGACGGGACGGAGCCAACTGATATCTTAGGCAAGGGTGACAGCTCCATCTTGATTCTTATGGAAGAAAGTTCCTGCTTGAGCCTTGTTCCAGACGATAGAATTAAGAATCTGAGGCGCCTAGACACAGCGCACTTTGTGGTGACCAAGCGCCTTGACTCCTATAAAGCGAAGTTGGGCAATTGCCTCCATCATCGCAGCATTAATTGTGGGTGCCTCAGTCTACATGTATACATCAGGCCGACCTATTGACAACGGACAACCCGTCGCCAATGCAAGCTGCCGTCAAGAGAAATCGAACGGCTTGTATCTTCGAGCATTACAAGATGGAAGTGGAATGCCGCTTAATGGGGTAGAGGTTAGGGCTTCACCCGCGACGCTATGCAACGGAGTTGAGACTGTCATAGCAATACTCCTCCGAGCCACGACAAATTCATCAGGTCCTTTACACTTCGGAGGATTCTACGGAGGCTACTACAAAGT
Organism: Nitrososphaerota archaeon; assembly: GCA_005877185.1. Classification (GTDB taxonomy): domain Archaea; phylum Thermoproteota; class Nitrososphaeria; order Nitrososphaerales; family Gagatemarchaeaceae; genus TA-13. The sequence continues at coordinate 16,303 of VBPQ01000066.1, read as the reverse complement.
GACCGTCTTGTATTCCGGGCGGTCATACAATTACACCGCACCAATCAAGGCAAATCAGACCACTCTCCTAACCCTGCATCTCCCCTCCGGAAGCTCTGAAATCAATTTCCAATAGTCAGTGCCAAGCCATTTCAAAACCTAGCTAGGCACAGAGTTGTTAATCATGAAACTGACTTGGTTACGAGCATATCCGTGGCTGTCATAGCAATTACCGCCGTTTCGATCATTTATGGTCTGTCTTCAGGCGTCTGCGGGGCTTGCAGCTCGAATCCACTAGATGGGGATACAGTAATCTGGAGACTTCGAACGGGGAAATTCTTAAATTGAATTCCCGAAACTAGATGAAAGGTTGGCAGTGAAGATCCCATCGTCATTGCAGCCGCGCCGGTTGGGTGCCTCGGTACTTGGCTTGTTGGTTCTCGAAGCAGTTATCTCGGGCGCTTTCTTCGCGTCGAGTCTGGTCTTCACCTCATTAGCTCTAATAACGATTTTCGTAGGAGTGGCAATAACGTTCCTGAGGAGGACGATGTATTCATTTGACGATAAGGGGCTGCACAAAGGAAAGAACCTCTTGTTGAATTGGGCTGACGTTCGGCGTATTGAAACGGTTTACTATAATCACTCGTTCTCTCACACTTTCTGGATTTCAGGAATCCCTAGGGGACGGATGGCGCTTCCCATCCTACTCGGGACGCCTACAAACCAACTCATTCCGCGGGCGACAGTGATTTCCTATGGTGTCTCTTTCGTTTTCTACGACCGACTAGGAAAGACGGTCGTAGTGCACTCCAACCTAGACAGATTACTGAAGGCGCGTGTCCCGGAAAAGATGAAGGAGGCTATTGAATCGAGAAGACTGGACATAGAATTAACGGATTCAACCTCTGGTAATCCACCAGCTGATTGAGTAAGATTCATAGCTAGTAAGATCGCGCCCAGTTCGTCTTTTGGTCCCAATCGGCCCAACAACAACGATCGACGAAAAGGCTACTAGAAGGACACCCCTGCCAATCTTCGCATCGGCTGCGATGAAATTCACAGGCTCCCTACCCTAGTCCTCCCCACGCTCTCACCTACTGTTTCATGAAGATCGGTGTCCCCGAGCGGCTCGACGCTAGTACCGCCTCCGCTATTCTCGTCACCATCAGGCCGTCCTCCCCCCTGACCAAGGGCTGCCTCTTCTCCTCTATCGCCGTGAGATATTCCTTGAGTTCAAGCATCAGCGGCTCTTGGACGACCAGCCTCGGCATCCTCGTTCCGTCCTCCTCGTGAACCTGCGTCTGTTGTGACACGAAGTCGATGTTGACGACGCCGTTCTCGAAGACGGCCTCTAGCGTCCTCACCCTGGCTGGGGTGACCCAGTTCGTCGTGATGAAGGCTGTTCTCTGCTCGCTGAAGCCCATCATGATCGCGGCGAAGTCCTCATTGTCCGACTTCACGTTCCCTACCCTCGCGAAGACAACGCGAGGCTCCTCCCCGAAGAGCCACCTCGCCGTGTCTATGTCATGCACCGAAGCGTCCTTCACGATGCCGACGTCGAGGACATCACCCCTCCTGTTCTCGCGGTGGAACTCGAGCAGGATCGGGGCACCCAGCCTCCCCTCCGCGAACATCTTCTTCAGGTCCGATATCGACGGGTTGAACCTCTCGATGAAGCCGACTGTCAGAATCTTTCTCGCCTTCCTGGCCATCTCGATGAGGCTCTCCCCGTCGCTTGAGGTGGTCGTCATCGGCTTCTCCACGAAGGTGTTCAAGCCCTCACCGAGAACCTTCGATGCTATCGCGAAGTGCGTCGAGGCGGGGGTGCAGATAGTGACGCCGTCGAGCTCCTCCTTCTTCAGCAACGAGTCGACGCTCTCGTAGCCGGGGACCCTGTACTTCTTGGAGTAGAGCTGCATCCGTTCTCTGTTCGCGTCGCAGAGGGCCGCGAGCGCATCGAGCTCGTTGAGGACTCTGACGTGGTTCTTTCCCCAGCCGCCGATTCCTATTACCGCAATCCTAACCATCTCTCAACATCTCCCCGCGGTTCATCCCAGGGCTGCCCGGTTCACTCTCTCCGGAGGCCGGGCGTTGCCGACAGGAGGGAGACCTCCGCCCCCCTCGAGTTCTTCCTCGACTGGTTGGCAATCTCCCTGTCACCCTTCGAGCATACGATCAGGAGGTTATGCTTCTGTGTGTCGAGGATCTCCGACCCCGCCCTCAAGTTGGGCCCGCTGACGCTGTCAACATCGGAGACGTAGTCCCTAAGCCTCTGCACGATGCTCTCGGCCATCTGCAGCCTCTCCGCCCTCATTTCGTACCTGTCGAGGTTCCAGAGGACGACGATCCTCGTCCTGCTCGCCTTCAGCTCCTTCTCCTTCAGCACCTCCCTCGCCTCGTCCACGGCGTATCTGACGTAATTCTCGAAGCTCTTCACCGCTGTCCCGGCCAGGTAGGATATCGACTCCCCCGCCTCGTCGCTCGATTGTATCGCCTTCAACTCATAGAGATGAGGCGAGAATTCGTCGAGGTAGACGTCATCACCGGCTGTCTGAAACCCTATCTTAGCCTCCCTCGCCCTCTTCCTCAGCTCGATCTCGCTAGCCAGCTTCACGGAAGCGAGCAAGACATCTGAGACATACCCCAGCTCGGCGGCTAGGACGCTCTGGGAGTTTAGCTTGAAGCCGAGTGCCTCCAGAGGCTGCCCATCCTTCCTTCTCGAGATAGAGGCGACGACGGCGGGCTCGGCGCTGCGCGGGTGCAGCGGGGTGTAGGCGTACTCAAGCGACTCCCCGACAGTGAGACCTGTCTGCTTCTCGAGGAGGACGATGTTCTCTGAGTTCCCGCCAGGCCCGGTCGGGAGGGCGTTCACGACAGTCGTCCCCTTTGAGACGTACTTCGAGAGGTCACGCAGCTTCGAGGTCGACTCGAATAGCGACTCCTCGGAGGGGCGGCGGAGCTTCGGGGTGAAGAAGATCACGTTCGCCTCGGATATAGCGCCCTCGATCGGTTTGAGGTCCATCAACGTCTCACTGCTCATCAACTCATCGAGGTCCGGGTGGCTCTTGATGAAGCGCTGGTCGACCTCAGTCGCCATCTGCAGAGTCTCGTCGATGAGCGTAACGCTCGCCTTGTCCACGAGTCTCGCGGCGAGCTTGTACCCCTCGGTCGTCTGGCCGTAAATCGCTACCTTGAGTTTCTGCACTTTCCGGGCTCTCTGTGTGGTTTTCAAAGACGCGTAATAACGCTTTGGTTCGTGTGGAGGGTCGCGCCCCGGCGCTCGCAATGCTCCAGCTCACATTCTGTAGCGCGTCAAACGCCTCAGGGGGAGATCCGGATTGGAGAATGCAGCAGGCGCTGGCAAATCCATTTATAGTCCAAGTATGAAAGTCATACTGGAGTCAAGACAGTTGGAAAGCGAGCCCGATATAGCTGTCGTTGGGACGAAAGGTCAGATTGTTATCCCTCTCCAGTTGCGGCGGAGACTGAAGATAACCCCCAAGTCGCGGTTGGCGGTATACAGCAGAGGAGACAAGCTCGTCATGACAAAGTTGCGCCTGCAGCCACTGGGAGAAGAGTTGAAGGAGTTGTTCAAGGAAATTGACGAGGCATACAAAGGGAGGAGAAGGCCCTCCCGGAAGGCGATCCTGAAAGAGATTCAAGCGTACAGGCAAGAGAAGAGAGCTGGTTAGGCGCGCAGAATGGTTCGTGCAGTAGTAGACACGAACGTCCTTGTCTCAGCGCTGGTAGGCCACGGGAAGCCCAGGATAGCGGTTCTCAGGTTATTCGAGACTCATTCTCTCGTACTCTCCAACAAGATGCTGGCTGAGCTGATGGACGTCCTGTCGAGAGAGAAATTCAACCAGATCAAACCATCCAAGGTCGGGGAGTTCTTATCACTCCTCGCCAGGGGATCGAAGCTCGTGAATCCGTCTTCTATCTCTGGAGTGGTTCCGGAGGATCCTGACGACGACCTAGTGCTTGCCACTGCAGAGGCGGGAGACGCCGATTACATCGTCACCGGGGATAGGCATCTGCTGGCTCTGAAGCAGTTCAGAGGAACAAGAATAGTCGGAGTCTCCGAGATGCTAGAATTGCTCGAGTAGGCGCGTGCCAAGGCTCATCAGCCATCCCCATGGACTTTCAATCCCAAAAGAAAAGATGGGTTAAATATCTCAAAACGTCCCGAACAAACATTTGGCCGTCGGGCGCGTCTGGGTCGATGTCCTCACTCCAAAACAGGTACTGTTTTTCAAGCCCGTGGTCGACCTTGTCAAGAAGAAAGGCCGCGCTGTGCTTGCGACCTCGCGCCATTACCGAGAGGTTGAACCGCTGGCCAAGATGCACGATTTCGACCTGACCTATGTCGGGGAGCGAGGGGGCAAAGAGCGTGACCTCCAGCTGAAGGCGAGTCTGGAGAGACAGCAGAAACTGCTCCCCCTGGTCGAGAGCTTTGGGCCTGATGTTTCGGTCTCCGTCGCATCTGTAGACTGCGCGCGCATCTCGTTTGGTCTCGGCATCAGACACGTGGCCGTGAACGACTCTCCCCACTCCGTGGTTGCAGGGAAGCTGTCGCTTCCGTTGAGCCACCATCTCCTCACACCGTGGATCATCCCCTACTCCGCATGGGGAGTTTTCGGAATTACCAGGAAGAACATCGCACGGTACCGGGCTCTAGACCCAGCGGCTTGGCTCAAGAGGCCGCACGAAGGAAATCAGGACCTCACCCTAGACAAGACGAGGAAGACGATAGTGGTCCGCCTCGAGGAATCGTACGCGCCGTATATGCGAGGGACGAGCAAGAGCTGGGGGGATACTGTTCTCGGAAGGCTGGCGGAAGACTTCAAGGACTGCAACTTGGTTGCTCTGTGCAGGTACGAGGACCAACTCAAGTCGATCAAGGAGAGGTACGGTGAAACTTTCATCATCCCTGATCAGGTCATCGATGGAACAGCTCTGCTCAAGGTGACCGACGTCTTCGTCGGCATGGGTGGCACGATGAGTACGGAGGCGGCGCTTCAGGGCGTTCCGACGATCTCGGCGTTCCAGGGAGACCTATACACGGAGAGGTATCTGATCTCGAAGGGCTTGTTGGCGAGAGCAAGAGACGCGAAGAGGATCTCGAGGCTCGTCAGGAGGTATCTGTCGAAGAACTACCGCCCAGCGTTTTCGAGAAGGGCGAAGATGCTGCTAGATTGGATGGAGGACCCGGCGCAGCGCGTGGCTGACTTTCTGATGAATCTCCCCGCGTAAGACTAAATTAGCGTCAGAATTGAAAGAATCCCGGTAGCCCGTGTAGCCCGGTGGTGTAGCGGCCAAGCATATAGGCCTTTGGAGCGAATGCGTCGCGAAGACAGCCTGTGACCCTGGTTCGAATCCAGGCCGGGCTACTTTCAACGAATCGGGTCTATTTCAACCTCTGATTAGTATTTGTAACAGAATTCTCGTTTTTATTTTCTTGGAAGTCGCTCTGTGTGTCTGGTGATTGCATCACATAATATTGCGGAAACACAACGTCGTTCCAGCCTTCTCCTAAGACTGTGTCGGAGATAAGAAAGCCCCTTGAGGGGAAGAGGAATGTGGTAACGGCACCGTCGTCAAGATGCTGATAGACTTGAAGTTTCAGATATTCTGATTCATGTTCACAGAACTTCATCCTCTCAGCTGGCGTTGATCAATCTGAGTTTCCACCGTTCTAAGGAGTAGAACTAAATGACTCATCCACCCACGAAGTAGCGGCGAAATGTCTTCTCCTCGTCCAGCCAAGGCAACAATGGTCTTGGTCCTCGCTACTGTTGCTGCCGTTGCTGTCGCTTCGATAGGTTACATTACGCTTACAAGACCAAACAACACTCAATCTAACACCGCCACAGTCACCCACTCTCCAAATAGTAAGAACGAGACAGTTACCACGAGCTTGTCTCCAATCGATGCGAACGCATCAACGAGAGTCAACGCCACCAATGACTTTTGGCGTTTCAGCATGTCCCTTAACACCACCGTGGTGCCCCAGGGCAGTTCATTCAATGCTGAATTCACCTTAACCAATATGTCCCCCGATAATCAGAGCGTAATCTTGGTCGTGCCTCTTACCAACCCGCAGCTTAACTCCTTGAATGGGACACTCATCTGGGCCTACCAGCCCTCAGAGATCAATTACCCGAAGACATTCAAGAGCGGAGAGACATTGGAAGAGAGTCTCGAGATTCCTGCATCCATGCCCTACCGTACCATTCGCCCTTCCGACTACGTCCTCTCGGCTGAACCGCTCATAAGTCAGAACGGACGATGGCTTAGTGGAGACCTGAAAGTTAGCTCGATTGTGACAGTGCTTCAAAGGCTGCCGCACAACCTGACCAATTTGGCCACTCAGGTCGAAGCGAGTCCTCGATTCAAGGCGTTGAACCTCTCAGATGTGCAGAAATATGTCTTGGTCGGCGATTTCGCCACCGGTCTGATCAACTCGACGGGTCGCTGGAACTTCTTGAACCTGCAATTCTACTTGTACGGTAATCGAATTGTCTCTCCGTGTCCGAGCTTCATGATTCGAGAGGTTGTGAACATACTTATTGTTTCGGTGCCCAAAGAGGCAGATGGTTCCTACGACCTTGGCGGTCTCGAAGTGCATTCTAACTCCTACATCATTCTCTGTACGACCACGACGTCTCACGTTGGATGAACATTCCATTGCAAAGAACAGGCAAATGGACCGATCCCAGACTCGAATTCTTCACTCTTCCCTCATTATCCGACGGCGAGTCGCCGTGAAAGGACTTGCTGTCGATGGTGAAAAATAGACTTCGAGTCCACAATCATTAATTTGCTAGTTTTGTGGTTACAACGGCTGGATTGCAGTGAAAGACAGAATGGAACTCTCCAAACATGATCAGACAGTCATAGGAGTCGAAGACCTCAACCAACATATTGGCAAGAACTGGTTAAGGGGAAGCTGCTGCAATGCCGCAGCGGGTCTGTTCATCACTATTTGGGCCACCGTGGCATCCCGCGGTCTTACATATTCCTATACGATTGACGTCTCGCTCTTGGTCGGTGAGGTCGTGTATTGGACTGGAGTCGTTTTGACCTCAGTGAACGTTTACCTCTTCATTAGGAAAGCTGCTCAACATCCGCGATGAATCACCCGGGCAAAAAACCACCCCACTATCAGCGAGTAATCCTAGTACTTCCGAACTTTCGTATCCCTCTCTGGGCCGTTTCCTCCGAACACAAATGTATTCGAATCCAGGCCGGGCTACCCTCATTTTAGTTTAACAGAGTCTATTTCAGCCTCTGATTGGCTCTTGCAACACGCTATCGTGGTCTGGACCGTATTCACTTCAATGCCGGTCCTTCGAAATCCACTTTCCGAACATGGGCAACTAGACTCAGCGGAAGTCATCGCGGGCCGGCTACCTCGCCGTCACAACTCATTGCCTTGTTAGTCGTACCACTCGCGTCGGAGCGCACTGCTTCCAAGGGTTCAAGAATTTCGTCCTCAAAACTCACGACTTCGTGACCGACACCTTCGGAGAATCCGAAATTCCCGAAACGTCGGCGATTTGTTAAAAGACTCTGCAAAGCTTTTATACGAAATGAGGCATTGGATTGCGACTTTTGTCTCGCCACGAGGAGCAAGACTCAGTTTCGGTGACTCCTAGAGAGGCAGAGGCAAAGCCCGAGGCAGGCAGTGGAATTCTTGACGAGAAGATAACTCGAAGGCAGGCCATCAGCCGCATGGGCGGGGTCGCCGTGGTAGTAGTCGTCGCCGCTGTTGCGGGAGCGGGAGGATATTACTACCTCTCACAGGCACAACCGACGACACTCGTCTATTTGGGAGACGGAGTGGACCTCGGGCAGACAGCCGTAAACGAGTTCAAGAGTGAGACTGGGGTCGACATCAACTTCACACAAATTGACTTTTACACCTTGCAGCAGAAGCTACTCGCGACAGGCGGGTCAGGGTTCGACATCGCCTTCACGGGCAGAATCCGCGACATCGTAAAGGCAGGCTACATAACTCCAATAGACGTTACGTTGCTTCCGAGGTGGAAGACCTCAGACCTAGAGCCACTGATCAATAATCCCGGGTCCTTCCTCGGACCTAACTATGTCACGAGGTTCAACTACCTTCTCTGGGCGACGCTCGGAAGCAAGCTCAACGCGCTCAACAACATCTGGAACTACGATTCTGTCAGCTACAACCCGAACGTCCTTCCATTCCAGGAAAACGGAGGACAGAGCACGACTCTCAGCTACAAGGAGCTGTTCAACCCGAGTTGGAAGGGCAAGGTTGCTTTGCAGGACGAGGGCCTCACTACCTTCAGCGAGACAGCCAACATGCTGGAAGGTACGAAACAGATACCCGCTGTCGCTGACACCGTCACCAACCTCAGCCAGACTGAACTGACCTCTGTGCTGAACTATCTGTCTCCGATAATCAAGACCGGACAGGTCAAGACCTTCTGGTCTGACCTCGGCACAATTATTACCCTGATGTCGACCAGCGAGGTCGTGGCCGCCAGCACCTGGCAGCCCGTCTGCTACGGATCCAGAGATGCCGGGACACCCTGTTACTACGCGCGACTCGAGAACGGACCATTCTTCTGGTGGAACGGGGACTTCCTCCCGAGCCACTACGATACGAGCAAGCAGGCAGCGGACTACAAGTTCTTTGACTTCATGATGAGCCCCTGGTGGGCGGCAAACACGGCGCACAACGGCTACGGAACCGCGAACGCCCTCAGCCCGGACGTGAAGTCTTACATGGGTGACGAATTCTGGGGATGGATGTTCTCAGGAACAGCGACCTATCAACCACTCAGCAAGATCATCACCGACACATGGGGCAGCACGCATCCTGAGTTTGAGAGCATGCCTGCGCGGATACAGAGTGCCCTGTTTACTCCTGATAAGTACTTCCCGACCGGCGCGACGCCCAGGACCGGGTCTCCCGACCCCAACGGAGTGACGAGGGACCTAGGTTCAATCGACGACAAGAACAAGATTACTAGGTACTTCCTGTCGCCGGACTTCCCGGATAATCCGACGACTTACACCAACCTGTGGGCGTCTCTCAAGGCCACAGTGCCGGCTTGAATTCTGACGGGAATGGAGGCGTGAAGCCTCAAGGAGCACGTGGCCCCGATGCCCCGTGAGGTGCTGACTCAGTCTGTCGCGCTGGCCCCCGTCTCTTGGTGACCTCTTACGAGTCAAAGACAACTACAGCAGCCCATCCTAACGGTTTCAGGACTGACAAAGAGATACTCGCCCGACACCGCGGCTGTAGACGGCATCTCCTTCTCTGTGGAGAAGGGGGAGTTCTACGTCATAATGGGACCGAGCGGTTCTGGGAAAACCACCCTCCTGAAGTGCATCGCCGGGCTGCTCATGCCCGAGGCGGGGAAGATAGTCCTCGACGGGGTCGATATTACGGACGTCCCTCCCCACAAGAGGAACACCTCCCTGATATTCCAAGACTACGCACTCTTCCCTCACATGACGGTCGGGGAGAACGTCGAATTCGGACTCAAGCTGAAGAAGTTGGACAAGGACACGATCAAGAGCGAAGTGAAGCATACGCTGGGCGTCATAGGCTTGGCCGGGTTCGAGGACAGGATGCCCAGGGAGCTGAGCGGAGGCGAGAAGCAGAGGGTCGCGGTGGCCCGTTCCTTGGTGCTAAAACCGAAGCTTCTGCTCTACGATGAGCCTCTGGCGAACCTAGATTACAGGCTCCAGAGAAAGATGGAAGAAGAACTCAAGTCGATCCACGAGGAGTTCGGTTTGACGTCCGTCTACATCACGCACAACCAAGAACAGGCGCTCAGCCTCGGAGACAGGCTGATGGTGATAAACAAGGGCGTAATCGAGCAGGTTGGGAACACGGACGAGATATACCTCGGTCCTGAGAACGTCTTCACCGCCCGCTTCCTGGGAGAAATCAACGTCCTCAACGGCAAGGTGGCGGGGAAGGAGGGAGAGTTTGTGAGGGTAGCGACCGAGGAGGGGTCCTTCTTGGGGAGGGGCCACGGAACGTTTGAAGCGAACGCGCAGGTCTTCTACTGTGTGAGGCCCGAGAAGCTGCGAGTGGGCACCGCTCCACCTAGGGAGAACTCGGCTTCCGCGAAGGTCGTCACGACGATTTACCGTGGTACAGAAGCAGAAGTGATACTCGCGTTCAACCACGAAAACAGGGTCAAATACATAGCCTATGACGTGACTCCCGGGACCTTCAAGGAGCACGAGGCATTGAACGTTCACTGGAGGCCCGAGGATGCCGTCGTTCTGAGTGAGGTTAGCAAGGTGAAGGATATCGACATAGACAAGCTAATCTACGGGAGCTGATGGGCAAGTGGCAATAGGAAGAAAGCTATCAAACTATCTGCTCCTCTCGCCAGCGATCGTCCTTCTCGGCATCTTCCTCATCATTCCGCTGCTCTTCGACATCGCGCTCAGCTTCTGGACGCCCTCGCTGACGGGTTACCTGCAGATATTCACCTGGCAGAACTACCAGAGCTTGGGCCTCCCGGCCTACCAGCAAGCGATAGCGACGACGTTCACCCTATCATTCGAGACCGTCGTCGTCACTCTCATCTTCGCTTACCCTATCGCGTACACGCTCGCCTACAAGGTACGTTCTCCCAGGAAACAGACACTAATCTTGTTCGCGCTCGTGGTACCCTTCCTGATGGACTACACCACCAGGACGATCTCCTGGTATCCGATACTGGGGCTGAACGGGCTGATAAACGCCCTCTTGATGGACCTCGGGCTCACGAGTTCACCCGTGAACCTCCTCTTCAACCAGTCCGCGGTCATCGTCGTCTGGTTTCAGGCCTATGTCCTCTTCATGATGACGCCTATCTTCCTCGCCCTCTCGAAGATCAACCCATCGCTCGTCGACGCTGCCAGAAGCCTCGGCGCGTCCTCCTGGACCGCCTTCAGAAAGGTGACCCTGCCCCTATCCGCTCCCGGGATGGTCGTCGGAACGATATACGTTCTCGTATCCACCGTTTCGGACTTTCCCACAGTCCGACTCTTCGGAAGGGGGATACAGACAGTCGGGCTCGCGATAGCTCAGCAGGCAGACGGTTTGAATTGGCCTTTCGCCGCGGCTCTGGCGGTGTTGGTAATCGTGGTGATTCTCGGCGCGTTCTACGTAATCATCAGGTACGTCGACCTGCAGCAGCTCTTCTAGGTGGGCATGAAAATGGCTCGCGACTCTAGAAGGATCTTCCTGGTCTACACTGCACTGATACTGGCGTTTGTGTACTTTCCTCTCGTGGTGATCGTCATCCTTTCATTCAACAACAGCGCCAATATCGGCCTACCCTTCATCGGGTTCTCCCTGCAATGGTACTACCAGCCATCGATTCTCGCCAACGGGCTTGGAGGTTTCCTGGCCGACACGGGCGCGATCTCGGCACTCCAGAACTCGGTCACCGTCGGGCTGATCGTCGCGGTCATGAGCACATTCATCACGGTGGCTTCGGTGCTGGCCTTGCGCAGGAGGTTCAGGGGGAGAACCTTCTTCTTCTATCTCATACTCTCCGCCTTCCTGGTACCAGGGGCGATCTACGGCCTGGGGTCCCTGTTTCTCTTCCAATCTTTGAACATTCCATACTCAGTCTACAGCATCGCTCCGGTCCAGCTAGTCTACGCGCTACCCTTCGGTCTGATACTCCTTCTTCCCAGGTTCGACCGGGAGTTGGAGAATGTCGAGGACGCAGCAAGAGTCCTGGGCGCAAACCCGCTCGAGGTCTTCAGGCGCATAACCCTCCCCCTGATCTTCTATCAGGTAATTGGCGTTTTCATGTTCTCGTTCGTCATTTCGTGGGGAGAGCTCACGAGGTCAGCCTTCGTGGCCACTGGCGTCGGCACGCTCCCCGTCTATCTGTACACGCGCATCCAGACACTCGCGCCCACCCCTGAGTTCTACGCCATAGGGACGGTGGTGACGTCGGTCGCGATCGCGCTCGTGATAGCGGCCGGATTGCTTCTGTCCCGCAACCAAAGACGTTTATTCTAACCGCTTCTGAGATGACCCAGACTGCCACAGAAGAAGAAGACCGACCCGCTCAGACTTCCCCTGAAGCATGAGGCGCTTCCCTTCTCCGATATCTACGTCGGTGGGAAGCCGGTCTTCCTCCTGCCGCGCGGATCCACCAAGGAGAATGCGAAGCAGGTCGTCGTCGAGCACGTCGAGAGGGTAAACAAGGTCGCCAAGCTCGTCTCGTCGGGGTTCGGTCCGAACAGCAGCTACAAGCTGATCACTACCGACGGGGGTGTGAGTTTCCTCACCAGTGATTCGTACACGGTCTTCAGCAAGGTGATGCTGAAGCATCCTCTCGAGCAGGTCACGGCCGGAGCCGGCATCGACGTAGCGAAGTCGACTGGGGGCGGTTCCACGACGACCGTCCTCCTCGTCGCAGAAGTCCTGAACAAGCTCCTCCCCCTGATCAGGGATGGAATGAAGCAGAGCACCGCCGTCGCCGGGTGCATTCTCGCCTACAAGAGAGCGATGGCCCAGCTGGATTCTCTAGCCTTCAGACCCGAGCGGCCCCTCGAATGGGTGCAAGAGATAGCCTCGACAGCTCTCGCTGGAACAATTCTCCACGACAACCGCGCCCTCTTCGGCAGGGTCTTGAGAGATGCGATAGATGTCACGAGACCATTCGAGACGGGCGAGCTCTGGAGGCTCGACGATATCTACGTCAGGATTCAGGCGGGGGGTTCTGTGACCGAATCTCGCGCCCTCAACGGCCTCGCCCTTCTGAGGGAGCCGATGCACCTCTCCATGCCGAAGGAGTTACACGACGGCAAACTTCTCCTCGTCCAGGGAGAGTTCACGATTCCCCTGAAGGGAGGAACCATGTACTACGAGCACACATTCCGCGTGACCAGTCCAGAAGAGTACAGGAGGCTGCTGACCTCCAAGCCCGAGATTCTCAGGAGCCTGGTCGAGAGAGTGACGCTCACGGGTGCGAACGTCATCCTTCTCGAAAGAGGTGTCGAGGATTACCTGATAGAGCTCTTTGCCAGGCGGGGAGCGGTCTTGATCAGGAGATTCCCTCCGCCCGAATGGCAGCACGTCATAGAGGCGACGGGTGGGATGCCCGTTTCAATCCACACGGCGACGCCCTCAGACGTCGTCAGCGTCGGCAAGGTCGAGTACAAGACGATAGGCGACTCGACGTGGTGGTTCCTCGAAGGATTCGAGAGGCCCAGGAGCTGCGAGATATTCGTGAGGGGGCCGAGCACCCTCTACCTGCAGGAGGCGGAGCGTTTGCTGAAAGGCTGCCTCAAGATGCTGAAGCTCTACCTGCAAGACCCGAAGTTGGTGTACGGGGGCGGCTCCTTCGAGTTTGCCCTTGGGGAAGGGCTGAAAGAGACGGCGACGGAGATTGGCTCGAAGGAGCAGCTTGTCGTCGAGAGGGTTGGGGATGCCTTCCTAACTATCCCGATTCGTCTGGCCTCGTCGGCAGGTCTCGACCCCATCGACTCGATGATCCGCATCCGGAGCTCGAACGCGCGAACGAATTCGGACGCCTATGGAGTCGACGGGGTCTCGAGGAAGGTCGCCGACGTGAGCAAAGTCCCCATAGCAGAACCCCTACACGTCAAGAGGCAGTGTCTACAAACCACGATGGAGACGGTAATCACGATTCTGAGGATAGACAACGTCATACAATCCAGAGAGCTCTCGAAGAAGGAGAAGTACTACGTCGAAAGGCAAGAGAAGAACTCCCCTGAGAGCAGAAAGAAGACTCTCTTGGAACAGGGAGTGTGGTAGGTAGGTAGATGGGCAACACTCAGCCGGCTTTCTCCTGCTTCAGCTGCCTTCTCATCGTCGCACTCCTTCCCGCAAGTCTTAAGCGAGCGACGGGGTCCGGGTCGTCCAGATGATAAAAGTCGGGTTGTCGGAGATGCGCGACATCGCCTCGGGCGCCGCAATTCTGGGGACGGGGGGTGGAGGGGACCCCTACATCGGGAAGCTCATGGCCCTGACGGCGATAAGGAATCACGGCCCCGTCACGCTCCTCGACCCGACAGAGGTCCCCGACGACTGGTTCGTGGTTCCCACCGCGATGATGGGCGCCCCGACGGTCCTGATAGAGAGGATACCGAGAGGGGACGAGGCGGTCGCCTCGCTGAGACTTCTCGAGAAGTATCACGGGAGGAAGGCAGACGCCACGATGCCGATAGAGGCGGGCGGGGTGAATTCGACGATCCCCTTCGTGGTGGCCGCGAAGACCGGCCTCCCCGTCATCGACGGCGACGGGATGGGGCGCGCCTTCCCAGAGCTTCAGATGGAGACCTTCTCGGTATACGGAATCCCCGGCAGCCCGATAGCGATTCACGACGAAAGGGGAAATTCGGCGGTCCTCAACGCGGTGGACAACTTCGCCCTCGAGTGGCTGGCGAGAGGGCTCACGATCAAGATGGGCGGCTCCTCCCACATCGCTGAGTACGCCATGTCGGGGAAGGAGGTGAAGAGGACGGCTGTCAGGAACTGCGTCTCGCTCGTGCTGAAGATCGGGAGGACGATAAGAGAGGCGGCGGAGAAGAAGGAGTCGCCTCTCGAGGCGCTGATGAGGGTGACGGAGGGGACGAACTACGGGAAGGCCATCCCGCTCTTCAAAGGGAAGATACTCGACGTCGAGAGGAGGACGACGGCCGGCTTCGCGGTCGGGAAGACAACGATAGAAGGGCTGGACGAGTATTCGGGCAAGACGATGACGATAAGGTTCCAGAACGAGAACCTCATGGCTGCGGTCGACGGGGAGGTCGTCGCGACGGTCCCGGACCTCATCTCGATACTGGACACCGAGTCCGCGCAGGCCATCACGACGGAGGGACTCAGGTACGGCTTCAGGGTCACCGTAGTGGGGATACCTACACCGGAGATAATGAGGACCCCGGAGGCGCTGAAGGTTTGGGGACCGAGATACTTCAACCTGGAGACAGACTACATCCCTCTGGAGTTGAGGCACCCCGCCTTCTACGGGAAGGCGAAACTCTCGCCGGATAAGGAGGGGAAGTACCGGCCCCACCTGACTTCGTGAGCCCGGATGACCCTAAAGTTAGGGATTGACGTAGGGAGCACACACACCGATGCGGTGATTCTCTCAGCGAGGAATGAGTTCGTCGGGGCGGTCAAGGCCCCCACGACACCTGACGTCACGGCGGGCGTGGTGAACAGCCTCGACGCGGTTCTGCAGAAGACGGGTGTCGACCCTTCGGAGGTGAGGCTCGCGGCGATCGGGACGACTCACTGCATCAACGCAATAGTGGAGAGAAGACGATTGGCGAAGGTCGCGGCCGTCAGAATCTCCCTCCCGGCCGGGGTGGGGGTGGAGCCCATGATCGACTGGCCCGAAGACCTGAAGAGAGCGGTGGGAGGGACGTACTTCGCCGTAGAGGGCGGGTACGAGTACGACGGGCGAGAGTTCAACCGACTCGACACCTCCAAACTTAGGGAGGTCGGGAGGACGGTCGTCGAGAAGAAGTTCGATGCCATCTCGGTAACAGGGCAGTTCTCTCCGGTGAGGAACGACCAGGAGGTCGAGGCGGCCGCGACCCTGAGGGAGGTCGTCGGGGAGGAGGTTCCCATATCTCTCTCCCACGAGATCGGGATCATCGGGCTCGTCGAGAGGGAGAACGCGGCGATCCTCAACTCGGCGACGGTGGAGGTGGCGAAGGCGGCGGCGCGCGCACTGGAGGAGGCGCTCGAGAGGAGGGCGATTCGGGCGAAGCTCTTCTTCAGCCAGAACGACGGGACACTGATGTCCGTGGAATACGCGAAGAGGTACCCCGTCCTCACGATCCTTTCGGGCCCCACCAACAGCATACGCGGGGCGGGATTCCTCACGGGGCTCAACGAAACCGTCGTCGTCGACATAGGCGGGACGACGACTCTGGCCGGGATCCTCGTCAAGGGGTTCCCCAGGCAGTCTTCCAGCGCCGTCGAGGTGGGGGGCGTCAGGACAAACTTCAGGATGCCCGACCTCATCTCGATGGGAAATGGGGGCGGGAGCGTCGTGAGAAATGTGGATGGGCTTGTAACGATTGGGCCGGACAGCGTCGGGTACAACATCGACACCAAGGGAATCGCCTGGGGCGGGAGCACCGTCACCGCCACGGACGTGGCGCTCGCCGACGGCTACGCGGAGATATCCGAGGACCCCCGGGTCGACGTCTCGCGCACGAAGAAGCTGGAGAAGGCGTTCGTGAAGTCGGCGGTCTCCAAGATAGTCGAGAACGTCGAGAGGTCAATTGACATGATAAAGACCTCCCGCGAGCCGATGCCCGTGGTCCTCGTCGGTGG